>UQMR01000078.1 GCA_900542255.1 uncultured Porphyromonadaceae bacterium | reverse complement strand
TCGGGATGGAAGTTGGCATCGCTGATGGTGCCATATATGCCGCGGAAAGAGACCACCTCGCGGAAACGGAGCGCTTTCAGGAATGGTATGCGATTGAATAAAAGTCCGTTGGCAAAATATGTGAGGTCCCACGACGCATACTGGTCGAAAAGAAACTCCATAGGAGTGAGCAACGAGAACGACTCGGGCTGTATCGTGTAGGACATATTGGCGTAGGGGATAATGAGCAAGGGGTAGGGTACTTCGTTCCATACCTTGCCGGCCTTGACGATAATATCGGTGTAGCCAAATTTGGAGAGGCGGAATCTCTTGCTGGCCGCAATCTCGGTGTGGTTGTAGTTGTAGTCGCTCAGGAAGCCTTTGTTGGCGAAAACGTGTCGCAGTGTGAATACCGGTGCATCCTCGGTTACGCTGAAACGTTCGCCGTATGCTGTGTAGTATTTCTCGAAGGGCGAATAACGGAGGCATATCTCCGCCATGGTCTGGCTGAAAGATTTGAGCGGCGTAATGGTACCGTCGGCGTTGTAGCGGTTGAAAGGCATGTATGCCGTACTTTCCTGCCGTTCGTTGCGCAGCCCCAGCTCGAAGGAGAACCCTCCGTCGAACTCGTGCTTGTAGGTTACCCCGCACGACCGTTGGTAGGTGGCATTGAAGTCGGGTGCGCGCCGCAACGATAGCACGAAGTTGTCTTTGCTCGTGTGCAGGTATTTTTGCGACAGGTAGTTGATGTCATATTCGTAGAAAGCCTTGATGGAGCGTATGGGGTACTCCATGGGATTCTTTTTCTTTTTGTTGAATGAGTATTCGAGCGTGCCTCCGTATTTGAATTTTTCGTCGCCGAAACCGTAGCCGAAGTAGCCCTTGGCAAAGATTTGCGGATGCAATCGGGCTGTGGTAGTACCGGCTATTTTCAGCCGCAATCCCTCTACGTTGTTGCCGCTGATAAAGGAGTTGACAGGGCCAAAGTCGAAGCGGCTCTCCTCGGCCTTGGCATTGGTGTGTATGTATCCCGAGAAAAGGATAGCTATGATGCGGCTTGTCCATTTGACAAAAGGTTTCTCTTTAAGGCGGGATACAACCTCCGAGACGGCATTCTCCTGCGGTTTGATAGGCGTTGCGCGATGTTGCTCCCAAAACTCGTTGTCGCGCTCTTCTGCCGAGGGAAGCGTTATTTCCTCCAATTTTTGGTCGAAAACATCGGCATTCAGGGGCGGGTCGAACGAGAAGTTGCTATAATTGACCGTCCGCCTCGCATACAGTCCCGCAGTGCCGGGGTAGAGCCTAAACTCGGCTACGATGTCGTCCCGCACTTTAAGGCGAGTCCCGGCCGAATCGCGCGCGTAGTCCTGTTGCAGGTACATGCGGTCTACGTAGTTCATGTTGATGTTGTGGGGAATACTGTATTTGGCGCGTTTTATGAAGTAGGACGAGTCTTCATACACAACGTAGAGATGTCCGGCAAAGCCGAATGACTCGGAGTTGTATGGTGCAAAACCGAAGTCGATGCACCGCTCGCCCTCTATTTCGAGCGTGTCTAAGAGATAGTATTTATAGAAAGAGACTCCATAATTCGACAGCGGGCTTACGAAACGTTGCTCGAAGAGGGCAATATCGTTCTTGAAGAGGTCTACCTCCTGGAACATCTGGTTGACATAGATTTGTACGTTGTCTTGGTCTATGAAGTCGTCGATTCCGCTGCGATTTATTCCATAGACAACTTCCCGTTCGGTGTGCGGGGCTTTGCGGTAATAGTAGTCTATGACACGTTCTTTCAGCGATAAGTTGAGTATGGGTTTCCCGGTCACATCCGAGGTGTCGGTATAGTCAAAAAGGTAGGGCGTACTTTTGAAGAGTGCGCTGTTGCGTTTCTCCTCGGTAAAGTCGTCGTAGGCGATGGTAACCTTCTCGTACTTGGTGCATGTGAGGAAATCGCGTTGCTGCGGGTCGCCTGTTTCGCGCCGCTCGATGAGTTTGCGGGCAAAATCTACGGCAGGATTGTTCTTCTTGCTGTATTTCTCTTTTTTAGGTTTTACGACAACCTCATTGAGCGTGATATATGATGGAACCATCTTAATGTCGAGCTTGTTGGAGGTGCCAAGTTCTACGGGAATATCTATCGTCTTGTATCCGAGGCTCGAGATGCGTATATGAGAAAAATCGACACGTACCGATATCGAGAAGTTTCCGTCAAGGTCGGTACGGGTACCGCGTTCTGAGCCTATCAGGAATATCGATGCGTGGGGGATAGGTCGGTTGGTAAGCGAGTCGGTGACAGTGCCCTTGATAGATGTAAGGGGTTGTGCCGATAATATTATCGGCAGGAAACATAACAGAAAAGTTATATATATGCACTTTTGTTTTGCAACCATGAAATGCAAATAACTTGTTATATACTATCTCTATTCGTGCAGAACAATGTATTGTCTGAAAGGCAGTGACAGCAAAGTTAATTATTTAACCATTTCAAAACGAATTACCGGGCCCGTGTTTCATCTATTTATGTTTTTTTGGAAAATCCGTGTCGATAAAATCCGTATTGTATATCGAAAAGTATTATATTGCGAAAAAAATTATTCATCGTCGATAATTATGGCAACAGAGATAGAACATAAATACAAGGTGTTGAATGATAGTTATCTGGTCGGATATACATCGGCACAATATTTCAGGCAGGGTTATCTCACGGTAGAAAAAGATTGTGTGGTGCGTGTGCGCATAGTAGGTAAAAAGGCATTCCTTACCATCAAGGGCAAGAACCGGGGCTGTTCCCGGGTCGAGTATGAGTTGCCCATAGACCTCATGACGGCACAATCGATGCTCGATAATTTGTGCCATACGCCTATCATAGAGAAGACCCGTTATATCTATTTCTATGCAGGCCACAAGTGGGAGATAGACCGCTTCCATGGTGCTAACGAAGGCCTTGTTGTCGCTGAAATAGAGTTGCAGAGCGAAGAGGAGTTGTATGAGTTGCCACCCTTTGTGGGAGACAATGTGACGGGAATCCCCCGCTATTACAATTCGTGTCTTGTAGAGCATCCCTATTCGGCGTGGGACGATGCCGACAAATAGTCGTATCGCGGGGCGTACAAGGAGGGCTTCGTGTCCCGGATGGATTTTTTGAAAAAAAATTCTGGAAAATGTAATTTGGAAAGAAAAAATAATTACTTTTGCACTCGCAAAGCGAAACTGCGAAGGAAAGATGCCGGAGTGGTCGATCGGGACGGTCTCGAAAACCGTTGTACGGGTAACTGTACCGAGGGTTCGAATCCCTCTCTTTCCGCAAGAAAAATAGGAAAAGTAAAAATAGGCTGAGCCTTACACGGGTTCAGCCTATTTTGTGTATGTCGGAGAGTCAGGCCGTTTTATAATGCGGCGGCGATGCAGGGTAGGTGGCTATAACGTTTCAATCCACTCTTTTACAGTCTCGCGGTCGGTGCGGTTCAGCAGTTTGCCGTCTCTCCATTGCAGGGCAGGATACTCTTTTTTCAGGGCATTGACGCTGTTTGCAATGCCGCTGCCGCCCGATGTGGCAAACGGAATAAGGATTTTCCCTTGCAAATCGTGGCTTTCGATAAATGTGTTGATGATTCTTGGAGCAAGGTCCCACCATATAGGATATCCGATGAAAACCGTATCGTAGCCGGCTATCTCTTCATGGGTGAGTTTCAGTGCCGGGCGGGCCTTGGGGTTGTCCATCTCCACAGAGCTGCGAGATTGCTTGTCGTGCCAGTTGAGGTCGGCATTGGAATAGGGAGTCTGCGGGTCAATGACAAAAAGTTCACTGCCTGTTACATCTGCGATTATATGCGCCGCACGCGCCGTAGTGCCGGTTGCCGAGAAATAGGCGACCAATGTTCTGTGAGTCTTGTTCATGTCGTTCTGTTCTCCTTTTTGTGAGCAGGCCGTAAACCCTGTCAGGAATACAGCTGCAACAGTTAATAGAAATTTGTTCATATCGCGGTTGTTATAAGGGATTCATCGGCATGCCGTAGAATCTCTCTTGTCACATCTTACGGCAATACAAAGATAGAACTTGCCTCCTGTCGTATTGGTGGCAAAATTACGGTTGCTTTTATCTTAATTACTTATTTTGCCGGGTATGGCGGGGGATATGCGGTGGCTTATGCCTCCTCTTCTATGTGAAAGAGGTCGGCGATAATGCTGTCGGAGATAAAGATGCTGTGGCGGGCGATGCGCAGATATGGTGCATCGTATTCCATCGAGCCCTGTCGCAAGTATGGAGCGGCTTGCCGGGCCAGATAGCCGGCGAGCGCAGGGCCGAAGGTGGAGGCGACTTTTGTGCAGTCGATGCCGCGGCGTGTGCGCAGGCGGGTAAGCAGCATATCGTTGAAGCGGTCGTCGGTCGTGAGGCGCTCTTCTTTGTAACAACAGCGGCACTCTTCCATACTTTGTATATATTGCAGCGTGTGGTGCGGGTTTTTGCGGCGGCACGAGCCGTCGTAGCTGTGTGCGGCAGCCCCCAGCCCGAGGTAGGGTATGTTTTGCCAATATGATGAGTTGTGGCGCGAGTAATATCCCGGCAGTGCAAAGTTGGATATCTCATATTGCTCGAACCCTGCCGCCTGCAACCGCTCTATAAGAGTCTCATACATGGCAATGGACAACTCCTCGTCGCACTCTTTTACCGCCCCCGTTTGCCGAAGCCGGTGCAGGGTTGTCCCCTCCTCGTATGAGAGCGCGTAGGCCGAGATGTGCTGGATACCTAAGCCTATGGCTCTCTCTATGTTGTGCTGCCACCCCTCCAAGGTCTGTCCCGGCAGCGAATACATAAGGTCGATACTGATATTGTCGAACCCGGCTTTGCGGCATCGCTCTACGGCATCGATAGCCGCCTGTGCCGTGTGCCTGCGGCGTAGAAAATGGAGCTCGCCATCGTCGAAGCTCTGTATGCCCATGCTGATGCGGTTGATGGGCAGTTTCGTAAGAGCCTCTATATATAAAGGTGTAAGGTCGTCGGGGTTACACTCGATGGTAGTCTCTATGCAGTGGGCGGTTTCGATATGCCGCGATAGGCCCGTAAAGAGTTTGTGCAGCAGGGCAGGCGACAGTTGTGAGGGGGTGCCTCCGCCGAGGTAAAGTGTCTCTACGGGAGCCGGCAGCTCATCGGCCCGCAGAGCCGCCTCGGTGCAGAGAGCTTCGATATATCTCTCCTGCAACGACATATCGGTACCCGAGTGAAAGTCGCAGTATATGCAGCGGGTGCGGCAGAATGGAATATGTATATACAGTGCGCTCATGCTATATTGCCCGCAAAGGTAATGTATAGCGGGCGAATGTGAAAACAAACCGGGATAAGGCCGTAAAAAAAGAGAAAAAAACAGTCTCTGTTTCAAAATATGCTTGTCATGTACTATCTTTGTAATGCTTACAGCGGTAGGCTTTTTGTTTTTAGAGGCGTTTGCCTTATCCTTGACACCGAAATTCGCCAAATTTTCTATTCCGAGGATGATGTGACACGCCTGCACTTGATGTTTGTTGTACTGTTGCAGCCCATCGTGTGGGTTGCAGGGTGCAATGAGTATAAGCGTGGGTATTGTAGTCGATTCGGAATACGGTGTTTGGCGATACCGGGTGTCAGATTGGCGACAGTTCCCACGTCTCATAAGTGCAATGGCCCGTATCGGGAACAAGGGCATAAACAATAAAGATGAAACAGATGAGAAACGGTATTGCCTCTCTTTTTTATGCCGTATGTATTGTCAACAGTAGTTTTGCGTGGTGGATCATATTGGCAGCAATATGCTACAAAGCGCTTGTGCGTTTTTGGTTAGGATTACAAATCGTAGCATTTTACATAGGCGGATGAGAAAATATGTTTTCTAACATATAATGTAAGTTTGCTCAATACATATAAATTATATAATTTGCTGCCGCTTTCGCAAAAAAAAGCGATAGCGTAAACCAATATATACTTATAACCTTAAAAGTCGATATTATGAAGGTCTATAATTCACAAGAAATCAAAAACATTGCCCTTTTGGGAAGTAAAGGAGCCGGTAAGACCACCCTCGCTGAAGCTATGCTTTACGAGTGTGGCGTGATAAAACGCAGAGGAAGTGTCGAAGCAGGCAATACCGTGACCGACTATTTCCCCGTAGAGAAAGAGTATGGTTACTCGGTATTCCCTACGGTATTTTATGCCGAGTTCCTCAACAAGAAGCTCAATGTGATAGACTGTCCCGGAGCCGATGACTTTGTGGGAGGAGCCATTACGGCATTGAGCGTGACCGATACGGGCGTGATAGTGATAGACTCGCAATATGGTGTCGAGGTAGGCACACAAAACATATTCCGCACGGCCGAGCGCATGGAGAAGCCTGTCATATTTGCCATGAACCAGCTCGATGGCGAGAAAGCCGATTATGAAAACTCGCTGGAACAGCTGCGCGAGCATTTCGGCAATCGGGTAGTACAAGTACAATATCCCTTGTCGTGCGGTCCCACGTTCAATTCCATGATTGACGTATTGTTGATGAAGAAATACAGCTGGGGTCCCGATGGCGGAGTTCCTACCATCTCGGAAATTCCCGAGGAGGAGATGCCTAAGGCCAGGGAGTTGAATCAGAAGCTGGTAGAGGCCGCAGCCGAGAACGACGAGACGTTGATGGAGAAATTCTTCGACCAAGGCTCTCTCACCGAGGACGAGATGCGCGAAGGTATACGCAAAGGACTGGTTACACGCAGTATCTTCCCGGTATTCTGTGTGAGCGCATTGCGCGACATGGGTGTGCGCCGTATGATGGAATTCCTCGGCAATGTAGTGCCGTTTGTAAACGATATGCCCAATCCGGTAACCACCGATGGCGTAGAAGTGGCACCCAGCTCCGACGGCCCTGCAAGTATCTTTGTTTTCAAAACGAGTGTCGAGCCGCATATCGGTGAGGTTTACTACTTCAAGGTAATGTCGGGCGTATTGAAAGAGGGCGACGACCTTCAAAATATGAATCGCGGCAGCCGCGAGCGCATGGCCCAGATATTCTGCGTGTGCGGACAGTTGAGAACCAAGGTAGAGCAACTGGTAGCCGGCGACATAGGCGCGAGTGTAAAACTCAAAGATGTACGTACGGGCAATACGCTCAATGAAAAAGGTTGTGAGTATGTATTTGATTTTGTCCGCTATCCGGCGCCCAAGTTCCAGCGAGCCATCAAGCCTGTCAACGAGGCCGATGCCGAGAAGCTGAGCGAGATATTGACCCGTATGCACGAAGAAGACCCCACATGGGAAGTCGTGCAATCGAAAGAGTTGAAACAAACTATCGTATCGGGACAAGGTGAGTTCCACTTGCGTACCCTCAAATGGCGTATCGAGAACAACGACAAGCTGCCCGTTGAATTCCTCGAACCGCGCATTCCCTATCGTGAAACCATCACGAAACCGGCGCGTGCCGACTATCGTCACAAAAAACAATCGGGTGGTGCCGGTCAGTTTGGCGAGGTACACCTTATAGTAGAACCCTATTACGACGGAATGCCCGCCCCCGACACCTACAAATTCGGTAACCAGGAATACCGTATGAGCGTGCGCGACACGCAGACCATCGACTTGGAGTGGGGAGGCAAGCTGGTTGTTATAAACAGTATCGTGGGTGGTGCGATAGACGCACGTTTCATCCCCGCTATTGTCAAAGGCTTGATGGACCGCATGGAGCAAGGCCCGCTTACCGGTTCGTATGCACGCGACGTGCGCGTATGCATCTACGACGGTAAGATGCACCCGGTAGATTCCAATGAAATATCCTTCCGCCTGGCAGCCCGCAATGCTTTCAGCGAAGCATTCCGCAATGCCGGCCCGAAGATTCTGGAACCGGTATACGATGTAGAGGTGCTTGTGCCCGGCGACAAGATGGGCGACGTCATGAGCGATTTGCAAGGTCGTCGTGCCATTATTATGGGTATGACAAGCGAAAAAGGATTTGAGAAAATATCGGCCAAAGTGCCTCTGAAAGAGATGGCATCTTACTCCACATCGCTTAGCTCTATCACGGGCGGACGCTCATCGTTTACGATGAAGTTTGCATCTTACGAGCTGGTTCCCGGCGATGTGCAAGACAAGTTGCTGAAAGCATATCAGGCCGAGCAAACAGACGAATAATCCCCAATTTCTTCTTTTCGCAAGGCGCGGATTGAAGTTAAATACAAGGTTAAATAATCCAAAAGAGCTGCTTTTTTTTAAGGCAGCTCTTTTGTTGTTAAACATTCATTTGTTAATTTTGCAGTGTAATGTTAATAGGAGGCGGGCGTAGCTTTTTACCATTTGTAAACATAAATACTAAATAGTTTGTTTGTTTCATAAAAAACAGCCTCTATACTCCTATGAAAGAAGGTAAAAAAAGAAAGTGAAAGCATGAAAAAATCGACGATATGGTTTCTGACTATCACTATGGCGGCCACATTCATAGGGCTGCTTCTGACGCAGTTCATGTATATGGAAAACATGATAAAGATGCGCAAGGAGCAGTTTACCGAGGCTGTAAAACGCAGCCTCTATGCCGTATCTACCTCGCTCGAACGTGATGAGACACGCGCATATCTTGCCGAAGCGATAGACGAAGAGTTGCTCTCGGCTTACGAAGAGGATGTAACGAGCGAAGTGGTGATACCGCAACTCTCTATAACGGCTCCCGACGGTACGACTATAACGTTCCCGTTTAGCACTGTACCGCCAATGATAAAATCTCCGTCGCTACCCTCGTCGGGAGGCAGGAGCACGCCGCTCATGGACAAGTACAAGCACATGCAGGAGTTGCTCAAAGGGCAATATCTCTATCAGCGAGGCGTTCTCAACGATGTGATACTAAGCATCTTGTCGCGAGCCGGTACCCGCCCCGTCATGGAGCGCATCAATGTAGACAAGTTGGACAGTTACTTGCAGACCGAGCTCGAGAATAACGGGCTTAATCTGCCTTTCCGGTTTGCCATTATAAATAACAAAGGCAAGATAGTGTACAACAGTCAGGGGTACGACCCTGCGGTATCGGGGAATTTGCTCTTTTCGCAAATTATCTTTCCCAATGACCCGCCGGGCAGGCGTAACTCTTTGCGCGTCTACTTCCCTACGCAGAACGATTATATTTTCGATTCGGTGCGCTTCATGATACCTTCGTTTATTTTTACATTCATCATGCTGGTGACTTTTACGTTTACGATAATTGTCGTGTTCAGGCAGAAGAAACTTACAGAGATGAAAAACGACTTTATCAACAACATGACGCATGAGTTCAAGACGCCGATTTCTACCATATCGTTGGCAGCGCAGATGCTCAACGACCCGACCGTCACCAAGAGCCCCGGCATGTTTAAGCATATATCGGGGGTGATAAACGACGAGACGAAGCGCTTGCGCCTTCAAGTGGAGAAAGTCTTGCAGATGTCGATGTTCGACAGGCAGCGGACACAGCTGAAACTGCACGAGGTGGATGTCAACGACTTGATTGCCAACGTAATGAGCACGTTCAAAATCAAGGTCGAGAAGTTCGGCGGTACTATCGATGCCGACTTGTCGGCCGAGGATATGATTGTGTCGGTCGATGAGATGCACTTTACCAATGTCATATTCAATCTGTTGGACAATGCCGTGAAGTATCGCCGCGAAGATGTCGCGTTAGAGCTGTTTATTCGCACACGTACGCATGGCGATAAGGTAGAAATATCTATACAAGACAACGGTATAGGCATAAAGAAAGAAGATATTAAGAAAATATTCGATAAGTTCTATCGTGTATCCACCGGTAACAGACACGACGTGAAGGGCTTCGGTTTGGGGCTTGCATA
>UQMR01000077.1 GCA_900542255.1 uncultured Porphyromonadaceae bacterium | reverse complement strand
CGCAGCCTATCTTATCCAAAGATAGCGAAAGGCGAGCGCAGAGCCAAACGAAAACACAGTTTTCAAGTGCGGGCTATGCCGAGCCGCATCCTATCTTATATAAAGGTAGCGAAAGGCAAGCGCAGAGCCAAACGAAAACAAAGTTTTCAAGTACAGGCTATGCCGAGCCGCATCCTATCTTATATAAAGATAGTGAAAGGCGAGCGCAGAGCCAAATGAAAACCCAGTTTTCAAATGCAGCTCAACCATGACAGGCTGTATTCTATTACGGCCCCCAACAGACGCAAGACATATATTCATGCACGCCACACATCAGTCTCCGCTTATTGGACCCTATCAGAAATGTACATAACTCCATAAAATAAGCGTGCTGCCTGAAAAACGAATTTTCAGGCAGCACGCTTACTTATTTTGTCCGCAAGAATGGACTATACTATATCTCATAGTCGACGCAAGCGCGCGACTCGACATGCCCTTTCAGTATGCCGGCGGCCGCCACATGGGCGGGATGAGTAGCATAGGCCGTTACGTCGGCAAGGGTATCGAACTCCGAGTAGAGGGCTATATCGTACTTCTCGGCAGGATTGATGTTGCGCGACACTTCGATGCGGCGTATCACGTCGATTACGGGCGGCAATGCCATGATGGCGTTGCAAAAGTCGGTAATAATCTGCGTACGCTCGGGCTCGGGCGCAGAGAGCTTGAATAGTACAATGTGCTTTACCATAGTGTTTCGGTGTATGTTGTGTTATTATATGTTTGTTATATGTTGTACAATCGCTCGCGGGCGGCCATCACACGCTCGTCGGTGATATAGTCGTCATACTCTATCATTTTGTCTATGATACCACCGGGGGTAAGCTCTATGACACGATTGGCCACGGTCTGTATAAACTCATGGTCGTGCGAGGCAAAGAGCACAACGCCCTTGTATGCCGTGAGCATGTTGTTGAAGGCTTGTATCGACTCGAGGTCGAGGTGGTTGGTGGGCGAGTCGAGCACCAGGGTGTTGGCATCGCGCATCATCATGCGGGCTATCATGCAACGCATCTTCTCGCCACCCGACAGTACCGATGCTTTTTTGAGCAACTCGTCGCCCGAGAAAAGCATTTTGCCAAGAAATCCTTTGAGGTAGAGCTCGCTGTTGTCGTCGGAGAATTGCGAGAGCCACTCTATCAGATTCATATCGGTGTTGAAGAAAGCGGTATTGTCGAGCGGGAGGTAGGCCGAGGTGATGGTCTGTCCCCACTCGTAGGTACCGGCATCGGCTTTGAGGTTGCCGTTGATAATCTCGAAGAAGGCGGTCATGGCACGCGGGTCGCGCGAGAGGAAGACGATTTTATCGCCCTTCTCGACCGAGAAGTTGACATCTCGGAAGAGCAGCGTACCCTCGATACTCTTTTCGAGACCCTTCACTTCGAGTATCTTGTTACCCACCTCGCGCTGCGGCGTGAATATGATACCGGGATAGCGGCGCGACGAGGGCTTAATCTCCTCGATATTGAGTTTTTCGAGCATCTTCTTGCGGCTGGTAGTCTGCTTGCTTTTGGCTACATTGGCACTGAAACGACGGATAAACTCCTGCAACTCCTTGCGTTTCTCCTCGGCCTTCTTGTTTTGCTGCTGTTGCTGGCGCAAGGCAAGCTGGCTCGACTCGTACCAGAAGCTGTAATTGCCGGCAAAGAGCTGTATCTTGCCATAGTCGATGTCGAGGGTATGGGTGCAGACGGCATCGAGGAAGTGGCGGTCGTGCGAGACGACGAGAACGGTGTTCTCGAAGTTGGCGAGATAGTTTTCGAGCCACGAAACGGTTTCGAGGTCGAGGTCGTTGGTAGGCTCGTCGAGCAGCAGATTGTCGGGATGGCCAAAGAGTGCCTTGGCCAAGAGTACGCGCACCTTCTCTTTACCGCCCAAGTCTTTCATGAGCATATAGTGGCGGTCTTCTTTAATACCGAGGCCGCTGAGCAGCTCGGCTGCATCGCTCTCGGCATTCCATCCGTCCAGCTCGGCAAAACGCTCTTCGAGTACAGCCGCCCGTATGCCGTCCTCGTCGCTGAAATCGGGTTTGGCATAGAGGGCATCTTTCTCTTGCATGATATCCCACAGCACGGTATGACCGCGCATAACCGTCTCTATAACGGTACACTCGTCAAACTCGAAGTGGTCTTGACTGAGTACCGACAGGCGCTCGCCCGCGCCGAGGGTTACAGAACCGTGCGTTGGGTCGAGCGCACCGCTGAGGATGCGCATGAGCGTCGATTTGCCCGCGCCATTGGCTCCTATGATGCCATAGCAGTTGCCGGGCGTAAACTTGATATTTACATCTTGAAACAGTACCCTTTTGCCAAACTGGATACCAAGGTTGCTGACTGTAATCATTTCTCTTTTTTACCTTATAAATCTGCGCGGCAACACAAGCTGCCGCATATTCCCGAGCGGAACAAATGCCCCATCCCGACTTTGAGGGTGCAAAGATAGGACAAATCGGGGGTATAAGCAAGGGATGCCTTACTTATGCTCGAAGAGGCGGCGACGCGCCAGCTGTTCATACTCGGTACCGGGACGGCCGTAGTTGCAGTATGGGTATATACTGATGCCTCCCCGCGGCGTGAAGAAACCCGTCACCTCGATGTAGCGGGGATTCATGAGCGCAATGAGGTCGTTCATGATGATGTTGACACAATCTTCATGAAACGCGCCGTGGTTGCGGAAGCTGAAAAGGTAGAGTTTGAGGCTCTTGCTCTCTACCATCTTCACATCGGGGATATAATCTATCTGTATGGTGGCAAAATCGGGCTGCCCGGTAATGGGGCAAAGGCTGGTAAACTCGGGACAGTTGAAGCGTACCCAATAGTCGCGCTCGGGGTGCTTGTTGGTAAAGGCCTCCAAGACTTGCGGCGCATAGTCGTGCGGATATTCGGTTTTCGTCCCCAGCAGGGTGAGGTTTTCGGTCTGACTGCTTGAAGTGGTCATATATATTTTTCTTTTCGTGTCGGTTAAACAATGCTTCGGGCCAAGTCAGCGCAATGCCTTCTCGCCCATGTAGATGGTGCATGCCCCAAAGGTGAGCCGCCGCAGACGGCAATGCACAAACCCCGCCTCGGCAAAAAGGGCGAGCATCTCTTCGCCTTGCACGACGGCGGCAACAGAGCGCGGCAGGTAGGTATAGGCATGGGCATCGTGCGATACGATACGCCCCACAAGGGGGATGATGGTATAGGTATAGAGCTTATAGAGCTGGCGGAATGGGAAATGCACCGGCGTAGAGAGCTCTATGACACAAAGCACGCCGCCGGGAGCAAGCACCCGATACATCTCGGCAAAGCCTTGCGCCAAATGCTCGAAATTGCGTACACCATAGGCTACGGTGACGGCATCGAAGCGGTTGTCGGGGAAGCTGAGGTGCAGGCAGTCGCCGGGCTCGAAAGTGATATGGCCGGCATTGCCACGCGCAGCGGCCTTTTGCCGCGCCACATCGAGCATACCTTCCGAGAGGTCTATACCCGTAAGTTCGTCCGGATGCAACATATCGTCGATGAGAAATGCCATGTCGCCCGTGCCGGTCGCCACGTCGAGCAGGCGGGAAGGGTTGTACTTGCCCACCATATCGATGGCTTTGCGCCTCCACCGGCAATCGATGCCGAAAGTCATCATACGATTCATCAGGTCGTATGCCGGAGCTATCGAGTCGAACATGTCGCGCACCTGCCCGGTTTTGGCAGCCGTGCTGTCGTAGGGTTTTATATCTTCGGCTTTGAAGCGGCTCATTGTCGTGCTTATTTTGAGACTCCGACCGGCGAGCGGCAGAGCTGCTTGTCGAGTCTCTTTCGATAAAGCCCGCGATGGGCATACATGCCTATCGCGGGCCGTGATACTATAATTTGTTTCGGCTCTGCCCGTGTTGTCAACGCGAGCGGAGGAAGTCGGTGACATTGCGCTCTATGCGGGCGGCCAGGTCGGTAAGGTCGGCCTTCACAAAGGGTTCGCCCACGATGTGCTCATAGAGTTCTATATAACGGTCGGCAACGCTGTTGCAATACTCGGGTGTCATCTCGGGCACTTTCTGACCCTCTTTCCCCTGGAATCCGTTTGCAATGAGCCATTGGCGAACGAACTCCTTGGAGAGCTGGCGTTGCTCCTCGCCCTTGGCAAGGCGCTCCTCGTAGCCATCGGCATAGAAATAACGCGACGAGTCGGGCGTGTGTATCTCGTCTATGAGAATGATGCGTCCGTCTTTCTTGCCGAACTCATATTTGGTATCTACCAGAATAAGACCTTTGCTGGCTGCCATCTCGGCACCGCGACGATACAACGCGAGCGTATATTTCTCGAGCTGCTCATAATCTTCGCGCGATACGATGCCGCGGGCTATAATCTCTTCTTTCGATATATCCTCGTCATGCCCGGCATCGGCCTTCGTAGTAGGGGTGATGATGGGTTGTGCGAACTTCTCATTTTCGCGCATTCCGTCGGGCATAGGCACACCGCAAAGCGTACGTTTTCCGTCGCGATACTCACGCCATGCATGGCCGGTGAGGTATCCGCGCACCACCATCTCCACCTTGAAAGGCTCGCATTTGAGACCCACGGTAACCATAGGGTCGGGCGTAGCAACCTTCCAGTTGGGCAGAATGTCGGCAGTAGCATCGAGGAACTTGGCTGCTATCTGGTTGAGCACTTGTCCTTTGTAAGGAATGCCTTCGGGCAAAATCACGTCGAATGCCGAGATGCGGTCGGTAGCTACCATTACCAACAAATCGTCGTCGATGTTGTAAACGTCGCGGACCTTGCCGTGATAAACGCTTTTCTGACCGGGAAAGTGGAAATCGGTTTTTACTAATGCATTGCTCATAGTTGTATCTGTTTTTTGAGAATTACTGATTGACTTTTTCTTTTTCGGCCTCCTGCTCGGCTTTTCGGGCCTCCCGCTCGCGCTTGTTCTTCTCATCGAGCTGCTCATAAGCCTCAACGATGCGCTGCACGAGCTTGTGCCGTACGATATCTTTCTTGTTGAACTCGACAACCCCCACGCCTTTGACACGCGACAATATCGACACGGCCTGCACGAGACCCGAGGTTTGTCGCTCGGGGAGGTCTATCTGTGTCATATCGCCCGTCACAATCATTTTGGCATTCATACCCAAGCGTGTGAGGAACATCTTCATCTGGTGGGTGGTGGTATTTTGCGCTTCGTCGAGGATAATCACGGCGTCGCCGAGTGTACGACCCCTCATAAATGCCAACGGAGCTATCTGTATGACATTCGTCTCCATATACTCTTTGAGCTTGGCCGGAGGTATCATATCTTGCAGGGCATCATAAAGCGGCTGCAAATAGGGGTCTATCTTCTCCTTCATGTCACCGGGCAGGAAACCGAGCTTCTCGCCGGCCTCCACCGCCGGACGGCTCAGGATAATGCGCTTGGCCTCCTTGTGTTTGAGCGCGCGCACGGCCAAGGCAATGGCCACATAGGTCTTTCCCGAACCGGCAGGACCCAACGCAAAAACGAGGTCGTTGTCGCCGACGGCCTGCACCAGTTTCTGCTGGTTGGCCGAACGGGCCGTAATGGGCTTCCCGCCGACACTGTATATAATCACGTCATCATCGGCCGGATTGGCTATATGCGGCACATCGTTCTTGACAATCTCTATGATAACCTCTTCGTTCAGCGTATTATGCTCCTGGCAATAGGCGATAAGCTCGCGTATCTTCTCTTCGAACGCTGCGGTTTCCAGCTCGTCGCCTATAACTTTCAACACATTCCCCCGCGCCACCATGCGGAGCTTGGGGAAAAGATTCTTTACCAACTGCATGTTGCAGTTGTTGATACCATAAAACAATACGGGGTCTACGTCGTCGAGAATGATTACGCGCTCTATCATCTGAGATTATATTCTCTGCAAAATGGGGTTATTCATTACAGCTGCAAAGATAGTGAAAGGCGAGTGCAGAAAAAAACAAACTTGCTTGTTTTTTATGCCGAGCCGCAGCCTATCTTATCAAAAGATAGTGAATAATGGCCCATCATGTGGTCCTTTGGATGATAATATGCGCGGCAAGAAAATGCAAGCGGTTCACTTCTCGCCGCCATCCCAAATTGCCGACATACCATTCCACAAACCTGTCGCGCAGTGCTGCAAGAAATTATCGGTAAGCCGCGAAACGGCATACTCGCCCACCCTGCCCCACGGCACACGTCGCATGTCGCGCACGGAGGCAGGGAGAGCCTCTGCCTCAACAACATAAAAGACGGCATGGATAATGCGATGCGTAAGCACATGCCTGCACTCGAAGGGCGGCGCAAGGAACGTGAGCTTGCCGGCATCGCCCAGCAAGGCGGCATACTCATCGGTACGGCGCAAAAGGGATAACGACGAGGGGGCGGGAGTCTCGATGAGCGGAAATTCATATAAGTTGCGCCATATATCATCGGCTTCGCGCCTATGCAGCCACGTATCGCCCCGGTGCATGATAACGAAATAATGGAAATAGCGGTGCTTCACGGCCACTTTTCCCTGTTTCACAGGACGCTGCGATACCGTACCCGCCGCATAGGCGGCACAATGCGATGCAATGGGACACTTATCGCATAGCGTGCCAGAGGGAAGGCATACCAATGCCCCCAGCTCCATCATGGCCTGATTATAAAGGCCGGGCTTCTCGCGATGCAACAGCGTATCGGCCAATTCCGAGAAATAACGCTTCCCTGCCGCATCGTCTATGGGCAAATCTATATCGAAAAGGCGCGACAGAACACGATAGACATTGCCATCGAGCACCGCGTATGGCAGGTCATAGGCTATCGACGCGATAGCCGCCGCCGTATAGTCGCCTATTCCTTTGAGGGAACGTATATCGTCGTAATGGCTCGGGAAGGTACCGCCAAACCGCACCGCAATATCGCGTGCCGCAGCCAACATATTGCGTGCCCTGCTGTAATATCCGAGCCCTTGCCAATACTTCATCACCTCGTCGTCTTGCGCCGAGGCAAGCGACTGCACATCGGGGAAACGCTCTACAAAACGCATATAATAATCGTATCCCTGCGCTACACGGGTCTGTTGCAAGATTATCTCCGACACCCATATTTTATAGGCCTCGCGCGTATGCCGCCACGGCAGGTCGCGGGCATTGTCGGCAAACCACCGTTCGAGCGCGGGCGCAAAAAAATTTTCATTCTCAGCCATACGGATGCAAAGATAGCCTTTTCCCTCCAATGGCCGCGCCGGTAAAATATAAAAACCGCGAACCATGCCACTCGCGAAATGCAAACAAATTACAAAACAAAAAAGAGATTGGGGCGCAGGAGACTCAGTCGTTAACAAATGGCCAATATTTCACATAAATAATGCTAACAGCCACGACTTTATTAAGAAATAATTTGGACAAGGAACGATGTCACATTACCTTTGTATCAGTTTTTTCATAGTATTAGATTGTAAAGTTATTAAATGCTTGGGTTTTCGTGAGAAAATCCAAGCATTTCTCTTTGTTTCATAAAGGAAATAAAAGGCTCGACCGACAACCCGGGAAAAACTATCACGACGCGATATAAATCGCTATTTTCGGGGAGGATAAGACACCCCCTGGCGACCGTAAAATAATGAGGGTATTTTGACGATGTTGCCAACTTTTCGCTATATTTGCACTAATTGAACTAAAACCTTAATTTCAACGATATGGAACTCACCCTACCCAAAGAGTTACCCGCATACCCTACCTTCGTAGAGGGTATCAGGCGAGCCCCCGACCGGGGTTATAAACTTACTCCCGAACAAACCGAAACAGCTTTGAAAAACGCGCTGCGTTACATTCCGAAAGAGTTGCACGCACAACTTGCACCGGAGTTTATGGAAGAGCTGCTCACTCGCGGCAAAATATATGGATACCGCTTCCGCCCGCAAGGCGACCTGAAAGCCAAACCCATCGACGAATACAAAGGCAAGTGCATAGAGGGAAAAGCCTTTCAGGTGATGATAGACAACAACCTGTGCTTCGATATAGCCCTCTACCCCTACGAACTTGTAACCTACGGCGAGACGGGGCAGGTGTGCCAAAACTGGATGCAATACCGCCTCATCAAAATGTATTTGGAAGAGCTCACACAAGATCAAACGCTGGTCGTAGAGTCGGGGCATCCGCTGGGGCTGTTCAAATCGAATCCCGACGCACCGCGTGTCATTATCACCAACTCCATGATGGTAGGTCTTTTCGACAACCAAAAGGATTGGGAAATCGCTGCCCAGATGGGCGTAGCCAACTACGGACAGATGACAGCCGGCGGATGGATGTACATAGGCCCGCAAGGTATTGTACACGGAACGTTCAACACCCTGCTCAATGCCGGCCGCATGAAACTCGGCATACCGCAGGACGGCGACCTGCGCGGACACCTGTTCGTATCGTCGGGCTTAGGCGGTATGAGCGGCGCCCAACCCAAAGCCGCCGAGATTGCCGGCGCAGCCGCCATCATAGCCGAGGTTGACAGCTCCCGCATAGAGACCCGCCACAACCAAGGATGGGTACACTACATCACCGAAGATATGGGCGAAGCCTTCCGCATGGCACACGAGGCGATGCAACGCCGCGAGCCTTGCTCTATCGCCTATCACGGCAACATCGTAGACCTGCTCGAATATGCCGTCGCACACAACATCCATATAGAACTGCTCAGCGACCAGACGTCGTGCCACGCCGTATATGAAGGCGGCTACTGCCCGGCAGGCATCTCCTTTGCCGAGCGCACGCGACTGCTCAAAGAAGACCGCGAGGAGTTCTGCCGCCTGGTAGACAAGTCGCTGCACCGTCACTTCAACGTCATCAAGGAACTTGTCGCACGGGGCACATACTTCTTCGACTACGGCAACTCGTTTATGAAAGCCATCTACGACTCGGGCGTGAAAGAGATTTCGCGCAACGGCATCGACGAGAAAAACGGCTTCATCTGGCCGTCGTACGTCGAGGACATCATGGGGCCCGAACTCTTCGACTACGGCTATGGCCCCTTCCGCTGGGTATGCCTCAGCGGCAAGCACGAAGACCTCATCAAGACCGACCATGCCGCCATGGCCTGCATCGACAAGGACCGCCGCGGGCAAGACCTCGACAACTGGATATGGATACGCGATGCCGAGAAAAACAATCTCGTAGTAGGCACACAAGCCCGCATCTTGTACCAAGACGCCTTAGGCCGCATGAATATTGCGTTGAAATTCAACGAAATGGTGCGTAACGGCGAGGTGGGCCCCATCATGCTCGGCCGCGACCATCACGACGTGAGCGGAACCGACTCTCCCTTCCGCGAGACGGCAAATATCAAAGACGGCAGCAACGTAATGGCCGACATGGCCGTACAATGTTTCGCCGGAAACTGCGCCCGCGGCATGAGCCTCGTAGCCTTGCACAACGGAGGCGGCGTGGGAATAGGAAAAGCCATCAACGGCGGATTCGGCATGGTATGCGACGGTTCCGAGAGGGTAGACCGCATCCTGCGCTCGGCCATGTTATGGGACGTAATGGGAGGCGTAGCCCGCCGCTCATGGGCCCGCAACCAACACGCCATGGAGACGAGCGAAGAGTTTAACCGCCAAATGGAAGGCTACCACATCACCATGCCCTACATCGCCGACGACTCGCTGGTAAAAGATACCGTCAATGAAGCACTGAAAGATTTTCACCATAACAAATAACAACCTAATTGCCATCAACTATGAGCTGGAACAGAATCATGGAATGCGTCCCTAATTTCAGCGAAGGACGCGACTTGGAAAAAATAGACAAAATCGTCTCTCCCTTC
>UQMR01000076.1 GCA_900542255.1 uncultured Porphyromonadaceae bacterium | reverse complement strand
CCCGGGTGGGAACCCAACCTGCAATCGGTCATCCTGCACACCATGCTGCCGCTCTACCCCGACATCATAGGGCGTAAAGCCGAGGTGAAGATGATGCACGCCGGCCTCGAATGCGGTATCATAGGAGCAGCCTATCCGGGCATGGACATGATTTCGTTCGGCCCTACCATAGAGCACCCCCACTCGCCACAAGAACGCGTCAATATAGAATCCGTACAAAACTTCTGGGATATCGTGTGCGCCACACTTGCACACATCCCGGCAGATAATCAATAATGAACTATGGAAACAACCCATTCCACCCCCAAACAAGAGCCCCAAACCCAGCAGAAAACCATGGGACAGAAGATAAAACGCACCCTGCGCAACTGGGGGTGCGGCTTGCTGACAGTAATCATACTTGCAACAGGCGGCTACATCTATTGGCACTATTTCTTCGTCTTCGGTTCGGGCGTAAAAAGCGGTACACTCAATTATGTAGTGCTCAAAGGCGACATTTTCAAGACCTACGAAGGCAAGCTCATCATGGAGGGCATAGAGTCGCGTACGCAAGGACAACTGCAATCCAACTCCTTCCTCTTCTCTATCGAAGACGAAGAGCTGGCTCAGAAGCTCATGCGCATGAGCGGCAAAACCGTAGAACTCAGCTACAAAGAGTATCACGGCGTCGTACCCTGGCGCGGATACAGCGAATTTATCGTCGACGGTATCCTCTCGTCGGAATAACCGCACACCACATCTCTGCAACGCCTGCGGCGGCAAGACAGCCGATATCTATCCAAAGGCATTGCAATAGGCAACACTCCCGCCGAAAGAGGCTCCCTCACAATACGAGGCCGCAACTTGCAGCAATCGTCGCAAATAGACCGACAACCCATCTGTTTACCCGACCATTGCAACAAATTGCGGCCTCGTCGTATAAAAACTCCCCGGCCCTCGCACACAACATCTGCATCATACGGCACCATGCTTTCAGCCCACTGCAAACGGCACTGAAAACATCGTCCATTTTTACCCCCTTTCCGCCTGTACATACGAGAGATAATTTGTAAATTTGCACGATTTTATCACAAAACGAAAATAAAGGAACTATTCTAAAAAATAGAAGCATGAGCGAAGAATTAGCTACCAAGTACATCCCCGGAGAGGTAGAATCCAAGTGGTATGCCTACTGGCTGGAACATAAACTATTCGAGTCGAAACCCGACGGGCGCAAGCCTTACACAGTGGTTATTCCCCCGCCAAACGTCACCGGCATACTGCACATGGGGCACATGCTGAACAATACGATACAAGACATCCTCGTGCGCCGCGCCCGCATGGAGGGCAAGAACGCTTGCTGGGTACCCGGTACCGACCATGCGTCGATTGCCACAGAAGCCAAGGTCGTAGCCAAACTTGCCACACAAGGCATCAAGAAAAACGACCTTACGCGCGAAGAGTTCCTTCGCCACGCATGGGCCTGGAAAGAGGAGCACGGAGGCATCATCCTGAAACAGCTGCAAAAGCTGGGAGCCTCGTGCGACTGGTCGCGTACAGCCTTTACGATGGACGAAGAACGCTCCAAAAGCGTCATCAGCGTATTTGTCGACCTATACAAGAAAGGGTTGATATACCGCGGCGTACGCATGGTAAACTGGGACCCCAAAGCCCTCACAGCCCTCTCCGATGAGGAAGTTATATACAAAGACGAGCACAGCAAACTCTACTACCTGCGGTACTACGTAGAGGGAAGCGACCGCTACATCGTAGTGGCAACGACACGTCCCGAAACCATCCTCGGCGATACCGCCGTATGCGTCAATCCCAACGACGAGCGTTACACATGGCTCAAAGGCAAACGCGTCATCGTACCCTTGGTAAACCGCGCCGTACCGGTCATTACCGACGAATATGTAGAGATGGAGTTCGGTACAGGCTGCCTGAAAGTAACTCCCGCACACGACGTAAACGACTACATGCTGGGCGAGAAACACAACCTGCCCTCTATCGACATATTCAACGATAACGGCACCATCAGCGAGGCCGGCGGCATGTATGTCGGCTTAGACCGTTTCGACGTCCGCAAGCAGATTGCCATCGACCTCGAAAAAGCCGGTCTGCTCGAAAAGGTAGAAGAGTACGACAACAAAGTAGGTTACAGCGAGCGCACCAACGTAGTGATAGAGCCGAAGCTCTCGATGCAATGGTTCCTCAAAATGGAAGGTCTTGCACGTCCTGCCCTCGATGCCGTGATGAACGACGACATCAAATTCTACCCCGCCAAGTTCAAGAATACCTACCGTCACTGGATGGAGAACATCAAAGACTGGTGTATCTCACGCCAATTATGGTGGGGACACCGCATCCCGGCCTATTTCCTGCCCGAAGGCGGTTATGTGGTAGCCGAGACGCCCGAAAAAGCCCTCGAAGAGGCACGTGCAAAAGCTCAAAACCCGAACTTGCAGCTTGCCGACCTGCGTCAGGACGAGAGTTGCTTGGATACATGGTTCTCGTCGTGGCTGTGGCCTGTATCGCTGTTCAACGGCATCAATGACCCCGACAACAACGAGATACAATACTACTACCCCACCAGCGACCTTGTTACGGCACCCGACATCATATTTTTCTGGGTAGCCCGCATGATTATGGCCGGGTATGAGTATCGCCAACAACCGCCGTTCCGCAACGTATATTTCACCGGTATCGTACGCGACAAGATAGGGCGCAAGATGTCGAAGTCGCTGGGCAACTCGCCCGACGCCCTCGAACTGATAGAGCGTTTCGGAGCCGACGGCGTACGCATGGGACTGATGCTTGCCGCACCGGCCGGAAACGACATACTCTACGACGACAGCCTCTGCGAACAAGGGCGCAACTTCTGCAACAAGATATGGAATGCCTTCCGCCTCGTCAAAGGCTGGCAGGTCGACAACACGCTGGCGCAACCCCAAAGCTCGGCTATCGCGATACAATGGTTCGATGCCAAACTGTCGCAAACCCTCGAAGAGATACAAGACCTGTTCTCGAAATTCCGCCTCTCAGAAGCCCTGATGGCAGCCTACAAGCTATTTTGGGATGAATTCTCGTCATGGTATCTCGAAGCCGTCAAGCCGGCCTACCAGCAACCCATCGATGCCGCCACCTACCACAGCACGCTCGATTTCTTCGACTCTCTGCTGCGCATACTCCATCCTTTCATGCCCTTCATCACCGAAGAGCTGTGGCAACACCTTGCCGCACGCAAAGAGGGCGAAAGCATCATGGTTGCCCGTATGCCCGAGCCCAAGGAATACGACGCACACGTAATAGAGCAATTCGAGACGACGAAACAAATCATCTCGGGCATACGAGCCATACGATTGCAGAAGAACATCGCCAACCGCGAGCCGCTGACTCTGCAAATACTCCGCGGCCTGCACGACGATGCCAACAACAGTGTCATCGTCAAGCTCTCGAACCTGGCCCAAATCGACCGCGTCACCGAGAAAGATGCCAACTCGGCCACGTTCCTCGTAGGCACCACAGAGTATGCCGTGCCGCTGGGCAACAACATCGACGTAGAAGCCGAATTGCAAAAGCTCGAAGCCGACCTGCAATACATGCAAGGCTTCTTACGCACCGTCATGGGCAAACTGGGCAACGAGCGCTTCGTGAACAATGCTCCCGAGAATGTCGTAGCCTTGGAACGCAAGAAGAAAGCCGATGCCGAAAGCAAGATAAAATCGATAGAAGAGCGCATCGCCGAGCTTCGCAAGTAATACAACAAATACACACAATAAATAGGCGGCTCGATTTTTTCAAATCGAGCCGCCTATTTTGTAACAATATTGTCGAAGCAGTTCTGCCTACCCTATACAACCCCGTCGTACGGGACATAAAGCAAAATGTACGGGTCGGAATAGACCTCACGATAACCGTTGCGCCTCATAAAACGCAACAATACCTCGGCTTTGCCTGCCATGCGGGGCCACTCGGCCACATCGAAGTAATTTACCGGCGACAAGTCTTTATAATAGAAACGCGGCACAGCTATCAGCGGCAACGGACGGGGACTATTCTCTGAACGGAACAGCCGGTCTTCAAACATGCGCTCACCCCAAAATGTTCCCCAAGGCGAACCCAAGTAGGGCTTCAATCCCGTAAGATAATGCAACATGGGAGCATTATCAAAGACCAGCAAATAATCGCCCTCTATTTTGTGTGCCTTTATGGCTGCAACCACATCTTCGGTAATCTCGGCTCGCTCCCGGGTCGTATAGGTCGTCACACGACCTACCGTCGCCGGACGGTACAGCTTATATATCTTACTGCCATCATCGAAATAGCAGCAACTCTGCATCACTACATACAAAAGGAAAGCCACGCCCGCAATATAGCACAAATGCCGCTTGTTGACTGCATCGAGCCCTATGCGCCATACCCGTCCGTAACTGCCTCTGAACGATACGTCCCACTTGACCGGTTGCCTGAAAAGGCTCACCAGCAACGGCATTCCCAACCACATGCACGAGTTGCACACATTATTATAGGAGTCACCCCCCACGGGTATCAGCAGCAGAAATACCAACGATGTAATACCCAGCAATACCCTGCTGCGGTCTTTATAAAGGCTCAGCATATATATGACCGTACCCGACGTCACGGCGCCCCACATACCGTAGGCATTGCGCGACAACAGCCCGTAGAGCATCGCCACACAGCAAACACCGGCAATCAGGGAGATACCCTTCACCTTTATCAACTGCGTACTTGCCACATACACCAGCGCCACCAGGAAGCCATAGATGGTTATCGTTATAATACTCTTATAAGAATATGCATAGCTCGATAAGATATTCGCAATACTATGGGTATCGGAGCTATCGCCGCTCATGACAAACGGCGCCTCTAACGCCGACAAAAATACCGACTGATGCCCCAGCAAAAGCATCACACCGCACATCAGCAAAAAACCGACCGCCATACCCGCCATGATGCGCAACATGTTGACGCCGGCGCGCCAATGTGCCCCGGAATAGACGGCATCTACCAACGGAAGCAGCACCAATACAAAAGCCGTAGCGTTGGGCAGGCGTGTAAACACATTGAGCATCAGCAAAAAGCCGGCCAGATAAAGCCACACAGGCTTCTGCTCTATGCCACGCAACAATGCCCACACCGACAGCAAAAACAACAGTACCGTCAGGCAGTCGTGATTGAAATAATAGAGGCACAGCCCCGGCCACAAAATACAAGCCAGACAACCCAGCAGCACGGTCGAGACCGGCAGATAACGCCGTAAAATAGAAAACGCGACAAGCACATTACACCCCGAAATGAGGGCGAAAAAGACTCGGAAGCCATAGTTGCCCCACCCTCCGAAGAGCAACTCCCATACCCCGCCCAACAAACCGGTCAGGTAATAAAGGAAGAGATACTCCACATCCTCGGGATGAGAAAATATCTGCTGATAGAATGTGAGCGAAAAGCCTTCGTCGGCATAGTCGAGCCCCTGCAACGCCACCAACATATAATATATGACGGCAAACAACGCCGTACACCACATACTCGTCCGGGGATGCGCCTCGATAGAGGCTATAACGTTTCGTATGGAACGTTGCAACGACAACATGGCGTAATCAGCATTTTTCTATGAGTACCACTGCATAAGCCGCAATACCCTCTTCACGCCCTACGAAGCCCAACTTCTCGGTCGTTGTGGCTTTTATAGAGACATTATCGGCATCCGTTTCCATGCAATCGGCAAGTACGGCCTGCATAGAAGGTATGTGCGGGTTGAGCTTGGGATGCTGGGCACACACGGTAATATCGGCATTTCCCAAACGATAGCCTTTCGAGGCAAGCAGCTCCATGGTACGGCGCAACAATATCTTACTGTCTATACCGGCATACTCGCCCGCCGTATCGGGGAAGTGATAACCTATATCGCGCATATTGGCAGCACCCAACATGGCGTCACACAGGGCATGTATCACAACGTCGGCATCAGAATGCCCCAGCAGCCCGAAGGGGTGGTCGATGCGTATGCCGCCCAACCACAACTCGCGCCCCTCGGCAAAACGGTGCACGTCATATCCCATGCCTACTCTTATATTCATAGCTATTTATCGGCGTATAAGGTTTTTAATACCTTCGAGGTCAAACGAAAGCGTAAAACGCAACGTCTGGTCCAAGGGGCTCGATGCGGCGGTCGCCAAGAGGTACGCGGCATCTATCTGCAATACGCTGTATGCAAAGCTGGCTCCGAAAGAGAAGAACTGGCGGTTACCCTTGTATTTGTCTTCATAATAGTAACCGGCACGCAAATAGAACTGGCGGTTATAGGCATACTCGACACCCACCGAGAAGTTTATCTCGCGCAACTCCTCGCTGAAACCGCCGGGAGCATCATAGAACGACTTGACGATACCTTCGAAAGGCGACATGTTGTTATATTCTTCCTGCGCAGCCGTATAAGCAGCCTCATCGGTAACAGTATTGCCATTCTCGTCGGTCGTCTGGAACTGATACTCTTGCGGTGCCGTAGGCACAAGTAACTTATTGACATCGAGGTTGATAGACAACGTGTTCTTGGCATCGGCAATAGGGAAAAGGAAGCTCGTACCCAATTTGAGGTTGGTAGGCAGGAACGTCGACTCATTGCCGTTGTCATAAGCTATCTTAGAACCTATATTCGAGATATTCATACCCCACGACCACTGGCACTCGTTGCGGGCTATCACAGGATAGGAGGTATAATACCACGATATATCGGCACCGAAAGCCGATGCACCGCTCACGCTACCCGTAGCGCTACCGCTCTCGTCGTATTGGAAACCGAGGTCAGAATAGATATAGCGCAATACGACACCCATAGAGAAACTCTCCGACAACTTACGCGAGTAACCTACATCGACCGCCATCTCAAAGGGGTTGATAGAGTTTACCTCATCGCCGCTCTGGTTGGTCAACACAATGCTACCCAACGAAAAATAGCGCAACGAGGCACTCACGGCTTGGGGACTCCCCTCGCCGAACTTCCAATAACCGCTGAGGTTGGCCAGATATATATCGTTGACAAGTTTGCTCAACCACGGCGTGTAGGATATACCTATACCGCCGTCGCTATAAGCAAAAGCATACTTCGAGGCATTCCAGAACTGCGAGTTGACATCGGGGTCGGTGGCAGCTCCTATATCGCCCATACCGGCGCCGCGCGCATCGGGGGCTATGGTAAGAGAGGTAGCACCCGTATTGACCGGGTTGAATTGTCGTACTACCTCGCCTTGTCCTTTGACAACTTGCGGTAATGCGGCCGCAACCGCTACAAATATGAATATGGCTATTTTCTTCATGTGGTAAAGATTACATTAGTCACATTAATAAACAGAAAACAGCTCTGTTTATTGCCCCAAGACAACTATTTTTTTGTCGGATGTAACTATATGATTGTCTCCCACCGTAATATATGCCCTGCACAGATATTCGCCAGGAGCTGCACTTGCCGTACCCGAAACGACACTCCACGCTGTTTGCAGCGAAGCCGTCTCTTCGGTCCACACCTCGTCACCGGTATGAGCATCCGCTATGACATATCGCACAACCATACCCTCTTCTACCGCACCGCCTATGCTCATGACAAGCTGGTCTGTAACGACATCGGTATCGAGGGTCAGCTCATAAGCCGTAGATACGGCCGACTCTACCACAAACGAGACGCTGCGCTCGGCCGAGTTGCCGGCGTTGTCGAATACACGCAACGTCAGTGTATGGTTACCCACGCTCAGATTGCTCAGCGCATACTCTATGCTGCCGCGGCCAAAACCCAAGGCGGGCGAGTACTGCCCCGCGAGTTCGCTACTCAGCACGTTCCCGTCGAGCCACAGCACAGCCGTCTTGCCTACCGATAATTCATCGACGGCAATGCCGCTCTCCTCGTCCGACACATCGCAATGGAACACCGTAGACGACGGTACTGCATCGCCCTCTGAAAACGACGGAGTATCTACCCATACATTATCTATTACAGGAGCGGTCTCATCGGGTGCGGCCGTATCCATGCCGTTTATGACAAAATCTTCATTATACCCCTTTGCCTCTACACTCATATCGTTGCTGTAAGCGTAGAGCGAGATAAGCCCCGTCCCATCGCTTTGCAAACATTGCGCAGGCAGACGGAATGTCGCCTCAAACCTGCCGTTCACGACCGTATCGGCCGCAAACGCCAACTTGTAGCTGCGGGTATTGAAATTCATTTCGAGCGACGACGAGCCGATGGTCTCTACCGACGTACCTACCGTCTCGGCATCATACACCTCATAACATATCACGCCGTTGAAGTCGGTGGCAGCCTCCCCGTCGGGCCTGTATATGGCACCCGATATAGTTACTACGCTATTGGCCGGCAATACAACTTGGGAATTGTCTCCCACAGGCTCACCGTTGATGCTCTCTACAACTATATCATGCGATGGCAACGGTATAGCCATTGCGGGGTCTCCTATCAGACAATATTTCAATTTATTGGGGTCGCTCACCTTGGTCCCGTTGCTATTTCTCGTAAGCCGCTCCTTGGCACGTCGCATCACATCGCCCAGACGTATTTTCCCATCTACGCCGGGAACGAAAAACTCCCGCAACAACTCACGGTTTATATCCTCATTTCCATTGGTATATACCGTTCGGGTGGTCGTGTATAGAGCGATGAAGCCTCCGTTCTCGTTCTTGAAAAGCTCCTCGCCAAACGACAGCTCGTCTTTGTCGAAGGGACACACATCACACGTAGCCGTGATGAAAATAGGCAGAATCTTGTTGACAAGTGCGCGAGAGTCGGATATACTCATCAGCCCGTCTATCCCCTGCGGTCCGGCATGGCCCATATAATCATACAATATCATACCCTCATCGAAGTCGCGATACATACGGTCGCGCGCACCCACAAAAGACTCGCTCTCGGTCGATGCGTAGGCACTCTGGTAAACCTTGTCGATAATCATGTGCTTTTGGTCGGCTTCGATCGTCTGTTCCGACACATTATCAATCTGACGGATATGCAAGTTGTTGTCTCCTTTATAACCTATAAAGCAACATTTGTTTTTCCACAAGCTCCTCATAGGCTCCTGTTTGACATAACGCATCAGCTTGTCGTAAGCGCTGCGAGCCTCGTCGCTATTCGATACGGGCATGCGGCCTACACCTACCATCATCACATCCGATGTAAGGTCTTCACCCGAATCATCGGCCAAAAATGCAAAATAATCGTCGGTCACGTACGAATAACGCGAGTCGGTACTGCTCTCCGACTGATAAGTCACCAACAGGCGGTTGTCTTCGTTGTGCATCTCCGGAGCTATGGCACGGTTGTTATACGACCCCTTGCCGAAGAGGAGCAGATAGCGCGGCGCATCGCCATAACCGGCTGCGGCGCGGTCGTAGAACATCTTCATCATACGCCGTATGGCAGTGGCATCGGGGGTACCGCCCGAGAACTCGTTGAATACAGCCAACTGGTCGCACACAATCACCTTCATATTGTCTTGTGAGCGGTGATACTCTGCGATACGCTCAGCCTCTTTCATGAAATAACGCGTCGTCACTATCACCATATCGGGTATATATCCTATGCCGTGCAGGTTCTGATTCTCTACTACTTCCACATATTGCGGTGCGGGCAACTCGGCAGTCGTATCGAAGGCCACATACTCGGCACGCGACCCTTCGGGGACGAAAGAGAGCTTGCCATCGACCACCCGGGTAGTCACCACATGGGGATTTTCCGCATCCGATACATTCCACACATACACATTTTCGGGGAGCTTGCCGTTTATATCCAGTGCGAAATATCCATCGGTATTATCGTCGCGGAACTGCAACTGTCCCCCCTCCAACGACAAATTCCTGTCATAAATCAGCCGTATGAAATCGAGATAATAAGAATTGAGCG
>UQMR01000075.1 GCA_900542255.1 uncultured Porphyromonadaceae bacterium | reverse complement strand
CAGCAACACGGAGAAAAACTCCAAGCCGTAGAACGGGCGCATATTGGACGTAGAGCATCCCACATATATCGTAAACAGCAGCGATGCCACGTGTACATACAGCCAGAAGCTGTACTGCCTGCCATAAAGGCGTAGCAAGCGACGCCCGCGCCGCGTTAGCAACGACACAAGCCATACGGCATACAGCAGCGGCAAAGCCCGCAGCTCCCGCAACCGCACGACAAGCGCCTCTATCCGCTCGCGCCACATACCGCCGGCACAAAGAAGCTCGGTGCGCTCTCCCATCGACGGAGCGAAAGCCAGCGCAAGAGAGCCGGCACAAAAGGCGAGTGTCACGAGGGTGAGCATATTGCATCCTACACGTCTGTGATGCAATGCCATCCACAACAAAAGAGCCGCACATACGGGCAGCGCCAATGCCTCATGAGACCATCCCGCAAGGAACGACAGCACAACCCATAAGGCGGGGTATCGCCGTGTGAGCCTTCCGCCCCGCCGCACATCGTCCCACACCGCCACGAAAAGAAGTACGGCGGCCGAGGTCCACATATAATTCAACGACCCGGCGGCCCAATAAAAGAGATAGTCGCCGGCCGGAAGCAACCACAAAAGGGCGGCGCCGGCAAAAAGCACCGTCGAGAAACGCAGACTGCCTGCAACACGCCCGGCCACCAGGGTGAGCAACAGCAAAAACATCACCGTATTGAGGATGTCGAAAAGAGTCTCGGGCAGAAATCCCAACAACGTTTGCAACAATACATGCACGACAGCCCGGCCGTTCTCGTCGATATAATGCCAATATTGCGACTCAAAGACATCGCCTACATGACGCAGCGGCGAAAGCTCTTCTGCGGCAACATAACGGTATGAATACCATATATCATCGTCGTAATATGGCATAAAGGAGTTCATGGCATAGACATATACCGCCATAGCCACATACACGACGCACAGCAGGCGTTTCTCACTGGGGCTGCTATTCCTCACCATAACGGTCTATTCGCAATACTCTTCTGTAAATACTCTTGGGAACGCATTGGTAGCTTCTGCCATCGGGCATCGTACACGCCGTACGGTACGATGGCAACACTTCGCTGTCGGGATAACTCTCCGGCAACAAAATCCTGCGCATGCGGCTCATCAACGGCACATTGTCGCGTGCCGACACGGGAGCATAACCATACAGCAACGTGTCGGCAGGGTGCTCTGTTGCAGGCCACACATAGACATCTATATCGGGCAGCGTATAGAGGCAGGCATTGCCGGGGACACGGTGCGGCTCTGCAAAAAAGGTATCGGGATGCGACAGCGCCTTGTACAACGATGAAGGGATGAAATTCAGCATAGGCCGGCCATAGTAAGACTTCATGTGCCACGCTGTCCATCCTTTCAGATACTCGCGCCTCAAATCCAACGTATAACCGTACGCATAGAGAGGTGGGGTATATATCTCCATCACCACCGTGCCATCGGCACTCTTCCTGAATGTATCTATCAGCTCTCTATGCTGTGCCTCGACACGACAGTGTTCCCTGTATACCAAACATGCAAACAGCAACAAGAGCGACGAAAGCACAACGGCCGCCACCCTTTTCCTCTTTGCCGCCCGCTGCCATAGAAGAGACCAAAGATATGTCAAGGGAATGGCACAGAAGAAGGAGGGACACCAATAGGCTCTGTGCTCGCCGTTGTCGGCCACCATGGCTATGAGCAACGACACCGCTGCGGCAACAATGGCCACCCGGCAGCGTCTCATGCAGCGGAGCGCCCACCGGCGATGTCTCACATACAACCATACCCATACCGAGGCCAGCAATACCGGCAACAACAGGCCGGGGAGATAGAGTCCTGTCAGGAAGAGACCGTAACCGCCCACTTGCCCCGAGAGTCGCAAAAACATGCAGGGCGCCAGCAGCAGGAACAACACTCCTGCCAGAAAACCGGCATACAACACATACTGCGCACGACGATTATGCTTCCGGCGTATCCATAAATCTACGGTACATCCCGCAGCCAGCCCCAACGAATATCCTTCGTGAGACCATCCGCACAGCATACCGGCCACAAACAGGGGTATGTACCACCCGAAAGCTATATCGTGATGTTGCAAATGCCTCCACAACAGACAAAACAGCAACACGGCGCACCCCGTCCACAAATAGCTGATACTGCCCGTAGCCCACATAAAGGACTCATAATGGCAAGGCATGGCAAAAAAGAGATAGGCGATGACAAAGAGCCACGCCAGCGGCTCGCGCCTCGATACCCGCGGCAACGACAGGATGACAAAGAGTATGACAGAAAAGATGAAAACGCAGCTGTTCACTACATTAAAGAATGGCTTGCTGCAAAACGATACCACCACCTGCACCAGCCCGTTGACAAAGACCCTGCTATTGACCGACATGTAGTGATTGTATTGCGACACCGCCACATCGCATAAGGTGACGATGCGTTGTGTAGGATACCCCTCCTGCTCTTGTACCCATGCATACCACCAGTCGTCGCTATAATAGGGAACCTCGCAGGAGAAGAGATAAAAGAATACTCCCGCACAAAGCAACATCAGGAGTATGGCTCTCTTATTCTTGCCCATCATCAGCGCTACGGTGTTTCTTATAAGACCTTACGACATACGTGGGACGGTGTTTTGTCTCATTGAAAATCCTGCCCAGATATTCGCCTATCACCCCTAACGACAGAAGTTGCAAACCGCCCAAGAACAGGATGATGCACATCAGCGACGGGTAGCCGGCTACCGCCTCGCCCCACAACAGGGTCTTGGCGATGATGATTACCATATAGACAAACGCCGTCAGCGAAATACATATGCCCAAGATGGAAGAGATACGCAACGGACTCACCGAAAAAGATGTGATACCCTCGATTGCCAAATTGAAGAGCGAGAAGAAGTTCCATTTCGATTTTCCGGCGGCACGCTCCTGCTGGTCGCATTCCACCTCTTTTTTCCTATACCCTATCCACGCATACAAGCCCTTGGTGTAGCGGCACTGCTCCCGCAAGGTACGCAACGTCTCTATACACTTGCGGTCGAGCAAGCGGAAATCGCCCACATCGGGCAATACATCGATACTCGAAGATTGTTGCAATATCTTATAGAAAAGACGCGAGAATGCCTTGCGCAGCTTCGACTCGTCGCCCCGCACCCTGCGGCGGGCATATACATCGTCATACCCCTCTTCCCAATATCGCAACATCACGGGCACCAGCTCGGGCGGGTGCTGCAAGTCGGCATCCATAATCACGGCACAATCGCCCGTCACATAATCGAAGCCTGCCAGCATAGCGGCCTCCTTGCCGAAATTGCGCGACAGCTCTACAACGGCAACCCGCGGGTCACGGGCTACAAAATCACCTATAAGCCGTCCCGAATCGTCGGTACTGCCATCATTGACAAACAGCAGCTCCCACTCGTACTGCGGCATGGAGTCCATCAACCCGCAGAGACGGGTATACAACGCCGACAATACAGCCTCTTCGTTATATGCGGGAATTATCAACGATACTTTTTTCATAACTTGCCCGATTTCAACACAAAACGCACCAACAGGAAATTAATGGGTATCACCGTTGCAAACATAGGGAGGGGCGCCCATCGCTCGGGAATGCCCAGCCACATGTAAAAATTGAGAAATACGATTTGCAACATATAGTTGATGCCGTGGCTCAACCCGAAACCCAAACCTTTCTTTAATGAAGGCTTCGTTTTGAAAGTATAATAGTTGGAGAGAAAAAAATTAAAGACGAAACTCACCGCATATCCTATCGTAAGCGATGTGGTGGCTCCACAACCCACCTTCTGATTGAATATCCAGTATATAACATACTGCAACAAGGTGGCCAATATTCCCACTATGCCGAAACGAAACACTTCCCGCAACTTGCCGGAATGTAACATTCTCTTGTACAACAAAGATATGCGACTATATTTGTTTGAGTTTTTCACTTGTCTTTGAGATACCTTCACACAGGGTGGCAAAACTATGCAAATATAACAAGATAATAAATGCCATGCAACGGGAGGCCTTTTTATTTGCAAGAGCCGGCTTGGCAGACCGCCCGAACGAAGCCGCCCCGGGCTGCAAGGCAAACACCCGCTCCTATATCGGCAATAGCACCGCATCGCAACGGCGCACCGTGAAAAAGAGCATAACGGCATACCGGCATAGAGCGATGTTGGTAGAATAAAAAGAGAGGTTCGGGCACTATTACAGCGTTTTTTAAGCAATTTACCGTTAAAAATAGATGTTCCTTTCGTTTTATTGCAGGGGATTATGTACCTTTGCAACCTGTAAATTATGAAATAATCATGCGAAAGGCGCTTTTTATTTTCCTTGCAATATCATTACTCACCTCGTGTGGCGAGTTTGAGAAAGTACGTAAAAGCAACGATTACGACTTGAAGTATGAGTATGCCCAACGCGCTTTTGAAAACAAGAAATACATGGAGTGTGCCACCTTGCTCGAAGAGCTCGTCACCATATATAAAGGTTCGGAACGAGCCGAGGACGCCCTTTACATGTTAGCCCGGAGCTATTACCTCAACGAAGACTACCTTACCGCAGGCGAATACTTCAAGGCATACTACCGCAACTTCCCCAAAGGCAAATACGCCGAATTGTCGCGCTACTATTGCGGCTATGGCTACTACTTAGACTCGCCCGACCCGAGACTCGACCAGTCGGGAACCTACAAAGCCATAGAGGAGATGCAGCAATTCATCGACTACTTCCCCAAAAGCGACAAGGCCCCCGAAGCACAAGAAATAATCTTCGAATTGCAAGACAAGCTCGTATATAAGGAGCTGCTCAACGCACAGCTCTATTACAACCTGGGCAATTACATGGGCAACAACTACCAGTCGGCCATAATCACGGCACAAAACGCCCTCAAAGAGTACCCCTACACCCGCTACAAAGAGACGCTGATGATGCTTATCCTCAAATCGAAGTATCAAGAGGCCATGCAAAGCTACGACGAGAAAAAACCGGAGCGCTTCCGCGGTGTACTGGACGAATACTACTCGTTTATCAACGAATTTCCCGACGGCCCCAATACCAAAGAAGCCCAAAACATCTTCAAGGTGGCAAGCCGATATGTCAAAGAATAAAACAATTATAATATAGCCCGAATTATGGATTATAAGAAAACAAACGCACCTACCAACACCGTAACCCGCGACGTAATAAAACTGGCAGAAGATACGGGTAATGTGTACGAAACAGTTTGTATCATCGCCAAACGTGCCAACCAAATCGCACGCGAGATGAAAGAGGAATTAGACAACAAACTGCAAGAGTTTGCCGCAAGCTCCGACAAGGACAACATGGAGGAAGAGAACGAGAACCGCGAGCAAATAGAGGTTTCGCGCTATTACGAAAAACTACCGAAACCCACTCTCATTGCCACACAAGAGTATATCGACGGTCGCATCTATCACCGAAATCCCGAAAAGGACAAAGATATCCTCGATTAAACCATAAGCACAAACAACGACTGCGGGGCTGTTTCAAGTATAATTTGAAACAGCCCCGTAAGATTTTACCATCAGGTATATATCTTGCGGGAGCATCCCCCAAACAATTCTCCGCATCGTGTCCGACAAAACGAAGCCACAACGTCTCATAGCAAAACAACATCCATGCGAGTGTGCTTTATAAGAGAGCACACAACCGTCAAAACGCTATTACAGACTTTCGCCATGTATCGGCAAAGAGCACGCCGAAACTTTTCCCTGTATCTCGACTTCGCACAACAACAGCTCGTGCAATATGGAGGGCAAAATACTTTTATGCAGCTGCACTCTCGCCATATCAACAACCTGTACAAAACCGCAAAACCTTGAAAAGCGTTGTTGCTCATATCCTCATCAACCTTTTGCAGCAGGTTGGGAAGTTACCCTCTGTTAAATCGTGTTAACCGAGTGACAGTATTAACTTATTTGTTATACTTTTGCGTCTGACACATGTGTCAGTCATAAATGTCAATTCAAAAACCAGCTATGATTATGCAACCTTATAAAATGGGTATAGACATTGGCTCCACCACAGCCAAAATGGTCATTCTCGATAAGGACAACACTCTTGTTTTCTCACGGTACCGGCGTCACAACGCTCACCCCGCAGGTATACTCACTTCATTTTTCGAGGAGGCGCAACGCGAAATGGGCGACATCAAGGTATCGGCGACAGTAACAGGCTCGGTGGGTATGGGTGTTGCCGAAAATCTGCAAATACCATTCATGCAAGAGGTCTCGGCCGCCACGCAATACACCCGCTACCGCTATCCCGAGGCTTCGGCGCTCATCGATATAGGGGGCGAAGACGCCAAAATCGTATTTTTCGACGAGCACTCTACCGACTTGCGCATGAATGGAAACTGCGCAGGCGGAACAGGAGCTTTCATTGACCAGATGGCAGTCTTGTTGGATGTAGAGACCGAGCAACTCGATGCTCTTGCCCATGAGGCCAGCCATATACATCCCATCGCTGCCCGATGCGGCGTCTTCTCAAAGACCGACATACAAAATCTTATGAGCCGTAATGTCCCTAAAAGCGACATTACGGCCTCGATATTCCATGCCGTAGCCGTGCAAACCATCGTAACATTAGCAAGGGGACACAATATTGCCGCCCCTGTCCTTTTGTGCGGCGGACCGCTCACCTTCATCCCTTCGCTGCGTAAAGCATTTGCCGACTATCTGCACTTGCAAGAGAGCGACTTTCTCCTGCCGCAAAGCGGCAACTTGCTGCCGGCTCTCGGTTGTGCCATCAGTGTGGAGAAGCAAGACTCTCTCCACCTCTCTGAGTGGAAAAAACTGACAGAACGTCCTTCGCTATCGTGGCACAAAGAGAGTGCTCTGCCGCGACTCTTCGAGACAGATGCCGCACACGAGGCATGGAGCGAAGCAAAAGCCCGTTACGAAATTCCTCATAAAGCGTTGCGGCAAGGCAATCAAGATGCGGTGATAGGAATCGACTCGGGTTCCACTACCACCAAGATGGTTGTCACCGACTTGGAAGGCAGCATCTTATACACCTACTATGCCCCCAACAACGGCAACCCGGTAGAAGCGGCTACGAAAGCATTCACCGACCTACAAGACCATTGCACCGCCCACGGCACCCGGCTCTCGGTGCGCGGCACCTGTTCTACGGGCTATGGCGAGGAGCTTATCAAGGCGGCATTCGGCTTGAATACAAGCGTTATAGAGACCATAGCCCACTACAAAGCCGCCCGCAGGCTCATTCCCGAAGTATCGTTTATCCTCGACATTGGCGGACAGGACATGAAGGCGATTTTTGTAGAGAAAGATGCCATCACACGCATGGAACTCAACGAGGCCTGTTCGTCGGGCTGCGGCTCATTCATAGAGACTTTCGCCCGCACGCTGGGTTATCCCGTAAACGACTTTGCGCGCATGGCCTGCACGGCATCGGCACCCTGCGATTTAGGCACACGCTGTACGGTATTTATGAACTCGAAGGTAAAACAGGTGCTTCGCGAAGGCGCCTCGATAGCCGATATTGCAGCAGGGCTCTCCTACTCGGTTGTCAAAAACTGTCTCTACAAAGTATTAAAGATAAAAGAGAGCCGCGAGCTGGGCAATCACTTAGTGGTACAAGGCGGCACCATGCGCAACGACGCCATTGTACGTGCATTCGAACAACTGACCGGCACCGAGGCGGCTCGCAGCAATCACCCCGAACTGATGGGTGCCTACGGATGCGCCCTCACCGCCATAGAAAAGCAACACGAGGCACGGACGCTACCCGACTATCTCGGCAATGCCGACTTTACCACTCGCCTCACACAATGCAAAGGGTGTGAAAACAACTGCACCGTATGCCGCTATACCTTCAAGAACGGCAACACCTATTACTCGGGCAACAAATGCGAAACCATATTCTCCAATAAAGGCATAAACGCCGTGAAAGGCGAAAACATATACGATATAAAGTACCGGCTTCTCTTCGAGAATCGCCTCCCCGCCGCATCGCCCCGTCCGGAACTGCCGCAAATAGGTATTCCCCGCGTACTGAACATGTATGAAGACTACCCTTTCTGGCATACCCTTTTTACCGAATGCGGCTTCAAGGTAGTCCTTTCCGACGCCTCTACCTTCCAGCAATACGAGGAAGCATTACCCACAGTCATGTCCGATAATATATGTTTCCCGGCCAAATTGGCACACAGCCATATACGCAACCTCGTGGCCAAAGGCGTCAACCGCATCTTCATGCCGTATGTCGTTTACGAAAGAAAAGACGACGCCCGAACGGCCAACGCCTACAACTGCCCCATCGTGAGCGGCTACTCCGACGTGATACGCAACGCCATGTCGCCGGATATTCCCATAGACTCGCCTGCTATCACATTGGCCGACGACACGCTGCTGGCACGCCAATGCGCCAACTATCTGCACCGTTTCGGCATACGCCGCGACACGATTCGCAAAGCCTTTGCCAAAGCACAAAAAGCACAAGAGGAATATACGGCCCAATTAAAGCAAGCCGCCGCTCGCATTCTCGAGACAAGCCGCCGCAACCACCGCATTGCTATCGTCCTCGCAGGCCGTCCCTACCATACCGACCCCTTGGTGCAGCACAAGATATCGGGCATGATAGCTGAGCTGGGAGCCGATGTCATCTCCGACGATATAGTGCGCGGCGACGACAATACCCCCATCGACGAGAGCTTCCTGGTACGGCAGTGGAGCTACATCAACCGCATACTGAAAGCTGCCGCCTGGACGGCACGACAAGGCAATGACGTACATTTCGTACAAATCACCTCTTTCGGCTGTGGTCCCGACGCATTCTTGTTAGACGAGACACGCGACATATTGCATCGCCACGGCAAGCCATTCACGCTGCTCAAAGTAGATGACGTAAACAACATAGGGTCGCTCAAACTACGTATGCGTTCGCTTATAGAAAGCCTGCGGACAAACAACGATACGGCAGTGACCGCTCCGTTTATCACCACACCGGTATTCAAAAAGAGCGACAAGCGCAAGAAGATATTGGCTCCCTACTTCTCGGAATATACCACACCGCTGTTAAAGCCCATCTTCGAGCTGGCCGGTTACGATGTGGAGATATTGCCCATAGACGATGCCAAGAGCGCCGAGACCGGCCTCAAATATGCCAACAACGAAGTATGCTACCCGGCTACGCTCGTTACCGGAGGTCTGATAAAGGCCTTGCAGTCGGGACGTTACGACCTCGACAACACGGCTGTCGCCATTACGCAAACCGGAGGGCAATGCCGCGCCACAAACTACGTATCGCTCATCAAAAGGGCTTTGATTTCGGCAGGATTTGCCGACACACCCGTCGTTACACTCGGCGTACACGGCAATATCTATAACGAACAAGAGGGATTCAATATACCGTGGAGACGCATCGCCCCTATCGCTCTCGCTGCGGTACTCTTTGGCGATACGTTGTCGCGCTTCTACCACGCAACGGCTGTACGCGAAAAGGTTCCCGGCACGGCAGCACGCCTACGCGACCATTACCTGCAAGCCGCAACGGTGCCCATCAGAACCAATCGTCCCGACGGGTTGCTCCGCCTCGTTGCACAAGCAGCCGCCGATTTCAATGAAGCCTGCCTCGACAGCAACCGGCCTCGCGTGGGTATCGTTGGCGAGATTTTTCTCAAATTCAACTCCTTTTCGCACCAGCATATTCCCGAATTTCTCATAGAACGAGGTATCGAGGTAGTGCCTCCTGCACTCATGCCGTTATTTACACAAAGTTTCGTCAACACCGAAGCCAACCACAAGCTGCTGCTTAAAAACAACAAGATTCCAACGATAGCCATACGCCTATTATATAAATATGTAGCACAGCAAATAAAACAATACAACAAAGCCGCAGCAGCATTCCGCTACTACATACCTTTCGATGACATTTATGAAGACGCCGAACGCTCACACGAAATCGTCTCAGAGGCT
>UQMR01000074.1 GCA_900542255.1 uncultured Porphyromonadaceae bacterium | reverse complement strand
TCGCAGGTAGCACGACTTGTCGACCTGAAAGCTCATCGCGACAACGAGGCTGTGAAGGCAGCTCTCGAAGCCATCACCAAGTGTGTGGAGACAAAAGAGGGCAACCTGCTCGACCTTGCCGTAAAAGCAGCCCGCGTACGAGCCACTTTGGGCGAAATATCAGATGCCTGCGAGAAAGTTGTAGGCCGTTATAAAGCTGTCATTAGAACTATTTCAGGCGTGTATTCATCAGAAAACAAACAAAGCGACGACTTCAAGAAAGCTACCGAGCTGTGCGAGAAATTCGCCAAACGTGAGGGTCGTCAACCCCGTATCATGATTGCCAAGATGGGACAAGACGGCCACGACCGGGGTGCCAAAGTATGTGCTACGGGTTATGCCGACTGCGGCTTCGACGTAGACATGGGTCCCTTGTTCCAAACCCCTGCCGAGGCTGCCCGCCAGGCCGTAGAAAACGACGTACACGTATTGGGCGTATCGTCACTCGCTGCCGGACACAAAACCCTCATACCGCAAGTAATCGATGAATTGAAGAAACTCGGCCGCGAAGACATCATAGTCATAGCCGGCGGTGTAATACCCCCGCAAGACTACGACTTCCTCTACAAAGCCGGTGTAGCCGCCATCTTCGGCCCGGGCTCGCCCGTATCGCGCTCGGCTTGGCAAATTCTCGAAATACTTTTAGGGGAAAATGCTTAATGCAACAACCACACCCTTCATAATATAGGGTGTGCCAGCTGAAACAGAGGGGCTGTGGCAAAACTCATTTTGCCACAGCCCCATTCAGATATGACAAGCCCTACCCATCGGGCCCATACCCCACCGCCACACTGCACCACCATACACATTCCCTCGCCTATACGCCATACCCAATTAGCATCATGGACTCTACAACCCGACACATCGCCGACTACATTGCATCGCACAAACTTCTCGACAAGAACCACCCCGTAATCACAGGACTCAGCGGCGGTGCCGACTCGGTGGCACTGCTTGCCATCCTGAAACAACTCGGCTACAACGTCATCGCATGCCACTGCAACTTCATGCTTCGCGGCGACGAGAGCCTGCGCGACCGCAACCATGCCGCCCGCATAGCATCGGATTTAGACGTACCATTCTGCGAGACCACATTCGATACCACAACCTACGCCCGCGAAAAAGGCATCTCCATAGAAATGGCGGCCCGCGAGCTGCGCTATCGCTGGTTCGAGGAGATGCGCATACGCCACCACGCCGATGCCATTGCCGTAGCGCACCACCGCGACGACAACATAGAGACACTGCTGCTCAATCTTACACGCGGAACAGGCATAGCCGGACTCACCGGCATGAAGCCCCGCAACGGATATATCGTGCGCCCGCTTTTGGAGATTTCGCGACAGGAGATACTGACATTTCTCTCGCGCTGCCATCTCACGTATGTCAACGACAGCACCAATGCCGAGACACTATATACCCGCAACAAAATACGGTTAGAGGTATTGCCGTTGCTGCGCACCCTCAATCCGGCGGTTGACGAAAGCATCAGACGCACCATCAACAACCTTGCCGAGAGCGAAAAGGTATATCGCTACGCCATAGGCCAGCTGCAAAAAGAGGTATGCGAAACAAAAGAGGGAAACCTCTACATAGACATCACACAGCTGCAAGCATCTCCATCGCCCGAGGCACTGCTCTTTGAAACGCTCGCGCCCTACGGATTCAATGCCTCGCAACTCGTCGACATCCTCGCCTGCTGCACCTCGCCGCAACCCGGCAAGATATTCATGGGTGCAAACCACAGGCTCGTATGCGACCGCAGGCACCTCATAGTAACCCCCTTGCCACAGACCGACATTCAGGCCTCCGTCGTAGCCGCATGGGAGAAAGAGGAGACACACGGTGCCGCAGGCATAACCCTATCGTATCATCAGGCCCAAGGCTTTGCCATACCCCGCTCGCCACACTACGCCTGCTTCGATGCCGACCGCCTGCAATACCCGCTCACGCTGCGCCACTGGCACAAGGGCGACAGCTTCACACCCTTTGGCATGAAAGGCAGTAAAAAGGTAAGCGACTTTTTCAGCGACAGCAAAATGTCTATCATAGAAAAAGAACAACAACTGCTGTTATGCGATGCCACAAAGATATTATGGGTAGTAGGCCGTCGCGCATCATCTGCGGCACCCGTCACATCCCGCACACAACGCATACTACTGGCATCCATTGCGGGCGACGATGTACATAAATAATGTTAAATAGCACTCCACAAGACGTGCAAAAGCCTTTTCTTAATAAAATTAACTGTATATTTGCCACATAAACAAAAGAGATAATTGTAATTCTTTTTCTCTTTTCAATCATTTTCCACATATTTCCATTTACAAAATTAGAACAAATGCAATCCGTAGCAGAGATTGCCATTTTTTCGCTATAATCAAATTTCAAGCACTCGATGTACAACATTTTTGAACTCAAGTCGAAAACCTTACCTGAACTAAAAGAAATTGCCGCCCAATTAGGCATCCAAGTCAATAATAATACTCAAGCCGAAGATTTGGTATATACCATTCTCGATGAGCAGGCCATTTCGGCCAGCAAAATCTCGGCACAAAATGGAGAGGGCAAAAAAAAGAAAAAAAGAACCCGACCGGCGAAAAACGACGAAACAAAAACAGACGAGACACCTGCCCAAGAAGAAAAGGAGGAGAACACAACCAGCGACTCCTCAGAAAACATACCAGCAGAAACACCTGCCGACAACAACGACAGCGAGAAAGCAGCCGCCGCTCCCCGCAAGAACAAGCCCGGGCGTAAAAAGAAACAGGCCCAGCCCGAAGCTGCCCCCAACGACCTTGCGCCAGAATCAGAGCCTGCCGTCCTGCCGGCAAGCCATCCGGCCCTGTTAGAGTCGGTAGACGAACTCTTCTCGTCGATTCATGCCGAGCCCGACAACGTTCCGCAGAACGACAATACGGAAACAGCCGTGCCCGAGCAAGAGCCCGCACAAGCTCCCGCACCCAAAAACAATGGTAAAGCAGGTAAAAAACAAGCTGCAAAGAAAGGTTACAAGGCAGCAATCCTCGACGAGGAACCCTTTGTACCCGCCGCAGAAGAGAACCAGCCGGTAGAGGAACAACCCTACGACCTGCAAAACGAAACAACGACCGGCAAGCCTGCCGCTTCTCCCCAAGAAGAAGAAAAAGAGCTCCCCGCCTCTCCCGGGCTGTCGGCCTTCTTCCCCAAAGCCACACGCTTTATCTCCCGCGACAAAAACGGGCACGTATTCACCCAACAAATAACGCCGGCAGCCGGTAACAAGGAAAACAATCGCGAGAACAAGCGCAACAACAACAACAACAATAATAACAATAATAATAATAACAACGCCAAAATCGCCGACGAACCCCGCAACACCTCAGGCGACCAGTCCTACGACTTCGAGGGCATACTGATAGGTTCAGGCGTATTGGAAATGATGCCCGACGGCTACGGATTCCTCCGCTCGCCCGACTACAACTACCTCACCTCGCCCGACGACATCTATGTGTCGCAGTCGCAGATAAAACTCTTCGGGCTCAAAACCGGCGACGTAGTAGAAGGCCCCATCCGTCCACCCAAAGAGGGAGAAAAATACTTCCCGCTGGCCAAGGTAGACCGCATCAACGGACGCTCCCCCGAGTTTGTACGCGACCGTGTACCGTTCGACCACCTCACCCCGCTTTTCCCCAATGAGAAGTTCGACCTCACAAGCGGCAAATCGTGCAACCTTTCGACCCGCGTCGTCGACATGTTCTCGCCCATAGGCAAAGGTCAGCGCGGCCTCATCGTAGCACAGCCCAAAACCGGTAAAACAGTCATCCTGAAAGATATTGCCAACGCCATATCAGAAAATCACCCCGAGGTGTATATGATAATACTGCTCATCGACGAGCGTCCCGAGGAGGTTACCGACATGGCGCGCAGCGTAAAAGCCGAAGTCATCTCATCGACCTTCGACGAGCCGGCCGAGCGCCACGTAAAAGTAACCAACATCGTCCTCGAAAAGGCCAAGCGCATGGTAGAATGCGGCCACGACGTAGTCATCCTCCTAGACTCTATCACCCGCCTGGCACGCGCCTACAACACCGTGTCGCCGGCATCGGGCAAAGTACTCTCGGGAGGTGTCGATGCCAACGCCCTGCACAAACCCAAACGCTTCTTCGGCGCAGCACGCAATATAGAAAACGGCGGCAGCCTTACCATCATCGCCACCGCCCTTATCGACACCGGCTCAAAGATGGACGAAGTAATCTTCGAGGAATTCAAGGGAACAGGCAACATGGAGCTGCAATTAGACCGTAAACTGTCCAACAAGCGCATCTTCCCCGCCGTCGACATCAACGCATCCAGCACACGCCGCGACGACCTGCTGCTCGACAAGGAGACCCTCAACCGCATGTGGATACTTCGCCGCTACCTTGCCGACATGAACTCGGTAGAAGCCATGGAATTCCTCAAAGACCGCCTCGAACGCACATCGAGCAACGAAGAATTCCTCCTCTCTATGAACGACTAATCTCTCCCAAGAGATACACGAAAAGCGCGACACGCGCCACTTCAACATCAACCGCCGCGGGGCAGCAACGAAATATCCGTTGCTGCCCCGCGCAATATATCGGGACGAATATGACACAAAAAACAGGCACTTACGGTCCAACGCGCACAGATTCATAACAAGCAAACTATCAATACATAAGACACAAAAACAACAAAACGACACACCACAGCGACAAAAAAAGAAGCAACTTTGCACAAAAAAACAGGCAAAAAACTTGCATAGTACATATATTCGTCATATCTTTGCACCGCAAAACAAAAGACTGGTGCGTTAGTTCAGCTGGTTAGAATACATGCCTGTCACGCATGGGGTCACGGGTTCGAGTCCCGTACGCACCGCAAAAGAGAAAGCCTCGAAGCTAAAACTTCGAGGCTTTCTCTTTCTTATATCCTCCCAAAAATCCGACACCCAGAACCACTCATGTATATGAATTACGGAGTTTTGTAACCGATTTACGGTTTCGACAAGGCAGCCCTTTCAGATATTGCGATAATAGTTACCTTTGCTGCAAACAACAACAAGCCGCCCTATGGAAGAAGTCATAAAACTCGACACAGTAGACGCATACAACAAATTGTTCGGACTGGAAACGCTGCATCCGTTAGTCAGCGTCATAGACCTATCCAAAGCCACACGATTCCCCACACGGTTTACGCTAAACTACGGTATATACGCCGTATTCCTGAAACAAGTAAAATGCGGCGACATACGCTACGGCCGGCAAATCTACGACTACCAAGAAGGCACCGTGACAAGTTTTGCCCCGGGGCAGGTTGTCACGACAGAAGTCGACGAGAGAGTGAAGCCCATGGCACACGGCGTTATATTCCACCCCGACCTGATACGGGGCACCTCACTGGGACAAGAGATCAAACAGTACTCGTTTTTCTCATATCATTCAAACGAGGCCCTGCACCTGTCCGATGAAGAAAAAAACATCTTCACCGATTGCTTGGAGAAAATAGGCCTCGAATTGCAACGCCCCATCGACAAACACAGCAAACGCCTCATATCGCGCAATATAGAGCTGCTGCTCGACTACTGTATGCGTTTCTACGAACGGCAATTCATTACACGGCAAACCGTCAACAAGGATGTCCTGACAAAATTTGAAGAGCTGCTCGACTCCTATTTTACCGACGACCGGGCCATGCAGAACGGATTACCCTCGGTAAAATATTTTGCCGACAAAATATGCTTATCGCCCAATTACTTCGGCGACCTCGTGAAGAAAGAGACCGGAAAGTCGCCGCAAGAATATATACAAAACAAAATAATAGACTTGGCAAAAGAAAAAATAATGGGCTCAGAAATGACGGTCAACCAAATAGCCTACGAACTGGGATTTCAATACCCGCAACACTTCACCCGCATTTTCAAAAAGAAAGTGGGATGCACGCCAAGCGAATACCGCAAACTACCTGTATGACATAGCGCAATAATGGGGAAAGCGATAAAAATAGGTACCATATCGCAGTGCAACGAGCTGCTGCATGAGAAAACGCAACACCCGCTCATCAGCATCATAGATCTGGGTGGCGACACTTACATGCCTGCGCTGCAAATGGAGTTCTACGCCATCTTATTGCGAGACAATGCCTCCTGCCACGACACCAATGGCTGGCAGAAGTGCGACTACTGCGATGCCACGCTCATCACACTATCGCCCGAGAAACTCATCACCATAGAGAGCAGCGGCATGTTACAGGCCAACAAAGGCCACCTGCTGATATTCCATCCCCTGTTGCTGCATGGCCTGCCCACGGAAGGAGTGATGAAGGAGTGTCTGTTCTTCGATTTCAAGTTCAACGAAGCCCTGCATCTCTCTGCCCGCGAGTACCATATCCTTCTGGCCGCATTCTGCGACATACGCGCCGAACTCCACTGGGGCATCGACGAGTACAGCCGCATCATACTCGTCAATAAGCTGGAACTGCTTCTCAACTACTGCCGCCGATTTTACAGGCGGCAATTCATCACCCGCCAAGAAACCAACCGCAACATCATATCCCAAACAGAAAATATCATAGAAAACTATTTCCTGTCGGCAAAAACGTGTCACAACGGGATGCCCTCCATAGAAACAATAGCCCGCACCCTAAATCTGTCGAAAGCCTATTTAGAGACCCTGCTCCGTTACGAAACAGGCAACAGCAGCACAGAATTCATACAGAAAAAACGCATAGAGATTGCCCGCAGGCAACTGTTGCATACCAATAAAAGCATCCACGACATAGCCTGCGGACTGGGATTCGGGTCGGCACAACACTTCTGCCATCTTTTTAAGAAGCTCACCGGTTATGCTCCCCTCGCATACCGATTGCAAAACTAATGCAGCACAAGCCCATAGGCATAACAGCAATTTTTTCCGGCCAAGGCAGAATGACACACCGCGCGACGCACGCCTCTCATACATTTTTCATCATTCAGGAAAAGAGCCCACAGAAAAAATCCGTAAATTTGCGCCTTTGTCGAAGGGGTGTCGCCACAACAGCGACACTTCATGTTGGTAACCTCCTCCCCTGCGACCACACACAAGCAGGAAGGATAAAAAGATATTCGATGAATTGGATTATTTTAATCGTTGCAGGACTCTTCGAGTCGGGCTTTGCCTTCTGCCTGGGAAAGATGAAAGCCACCACAGGCAGTGAATATTATTTATGGTGTGCCGGTTTTATCGTATGCCTGATACTCAGCATGGTACTCCTCGCCAAAGCCGTACAGACACTTCCCATAGGCACGGCATACCCCATATGGACAGGCATCGGAGCCGTAGGGACCGTCTTATTGGGCATCGTATTTTTTCACGAACCGGCCACATTTGCACGGCTCTTTTTCATCACTACACTGATAGCCTCCATCATCGGGCTGAAAATGGTATCGCATTAAGCTGCTGATGTTACCGGCGGCCCAAACCCCGTGCCCCGAATGCACATTCGACCGATAGTATAGTATTTTCACCGAATAGGCATATTTTTTCACTCGACAAACTCATTCCGAGATATTATATTACTTTTGCACAAATTAAAAACCATCTAAATCTAATATCAATATGCTTGTAGCTCTCGTTGCAGTGTTCATAGTAGGCTATTTCTGCATAGCTATGGAACACTCTATCAAAATCGACAAGTCGGCGACAGCCTTGCTGTTAGGCATGCTCATGTGGGTGCTATTCATCTTAGGAGCCGACTCAATCCCGTATGTTGTTGAAAAAGCCGCACAACATGGATACGATGTTCTGCATTTGGCCGACTACGTCAATCATGTAGAAATCATAGGACACTTGGGCGACATATCATCAACCTTATTCTTCCTTATCGGTGCTATGACCATCGTAGAACTCATAGACACACACGGAGGATTTACCATCATAACACAACGCATCACGACACGCGACAAACTGCGTTTGGTGTGGATTTTGTCGTTTATCACATTCTTTATGTCATCGGTACTCGACAACCTCACAACGGCTATTGTCATGGTGATGTTGCTGCGCAAATTAGTCAACGACCAGCACGAACGGTGGCTCTATGCCAGCATGATTATCATCGCCGCCAATGCAGGAGGTGCATGGTCTCCTATCGGCGATATCACGACCATCATGCTGTGGGTCAACAACAATGTCTCCACCGGAGCGCTTATCAGCTACGTATTGCTACCCAGCTTGGTTGCCCTCTTGATACCCCTGCTGTTTATCAGCTCTAAATTGCGCGGACAACTCCCTGCACTCGCAACAAAAGGCCAAAACGACAAGGCCGGCATAATAAGCGCCAAAGAACGCAGCACACTGTTCTATCTGGGCGTGGGCGGACTTATATTCGTCCCCATCTTCAAGACATTGACCCACCTGCCGCCGTTTGTAGGAATGCTCTTCGTACTGGGCATCATCTGGATATATACCGAGCTGATGTACAACAAGAAATCCTTGACAGGCAACGAACCCCAAAACCGCCTTTCCCGTATCCTGCAACGGATAGACATGCCTACGATACTCTTCTTTCTGGGTATTCTCATGGCAGTAGCCGTATTACAGGCATCGGGCATCTTAGGCAGCATGGCCGACTGGTTAGACGAGAAGGTACACAACATATACATCATCAACGTACTGCTGGGCTGTATATCATCTATCATAGATAATGTACCCCTTGTAGCTGCTGCGATGGGTATGTACGAGATTGTACCGTTTGACCAAGTTCCCGACTTGCTGGCTGCCGGCGAGATATACCGCCTGAGCTTCGTACAGGACGGCAGCTTCTGGCTGTTGCTCTCTTACTGCGCCGGTGTAGGCGGCAGCATGCTCATCATAGGCTCGGCCGCAGGCGTAGTAGTCATGGGACTTGAAAAAATGAACTTCGGCTGGTATATGAAACACATCTCGTGGCTGGCTCTCGTGGGCTATCTCGCCGGAGCTGCCGTACTCATTGCCGAGGTAATCTTGTTCCCGCCCATCCACACCTTCCACGGGTTCTGATAAAGAAATTCTACTTTTAATCATAACTTAATTAATCGCTAACGAAAAGGAGGCTGCCCAAGGGCAGCCTCCTTTTTTATCAACACCATACCCAAGAGAAGGAGATGAAGCTGGCAGGCAAAAAGAGAACGGATATATTCCCCACGACACACTCATAAGAAATGCCGCGGCAAGAATCTTGCCGCGGCATTTCTTATGCTATCGGGGAGGGAAACAGGTCAGCACACGCGATTGACAGGAGCGCCTGCAAGATATGCCTCTATATTGGCTATGGCTATCTGCATAAGGCGTACACGAGCCTCGTAGGTAGCCCACGCAATATGCGGGGTTATGTAGCAATTCCGTGCCGTCAAGAGAGGATTATCGGCACGCGGTGGCTCCGTAGATAACACATCTACACACGCGGCACCCAGCTTGCCCTCTTCAAGCGCATCGGCTACGGCCTGCTCGTCGAGCAACGGCCCGCGGCCGGTATTGATAAGGATAGCACCGGGCTTCATTTTGCCTATTGCCGCCGCATCTATCAGATGACGCGTACGGTCGGTAAGAGGGCAATGCAGCGACAACACATCGCTTGCCGCCAAGAAGTCATCCCACGCAAGCGGCGTAATGTATGCCGGCAACTCCTCGCGACTCTTCGAGGTGGTTGCCACCACCTTCATACCCATGGCATGAGCTACGGCTGCCACACGGCTGCCTATGTGTCCCAACCCTACAACACCCAAGGTTTTACCCTCCAATTCGGTTTGCTGCGAGAGGGTGTAACTGAAATCGGCACAATGCGTCCAGTCGCCCCGGCGAACACTATCGCTATGACGTTGTACGGCATTGGTTGCATTGAGCAGATGGGCAAATACCATCTGCACCACCGAGGCCGTGCTATAAGCCGGTATGTTGGTCACTACGATACCCCGACGCGAGGCAGCCTGCAAATCAACGACATTGTAACCCGTAGCCAACACGCCTATGTATGCAAGGCGAGGCAATTGTTCTATCTCGGCAGCCATAACGGGGACCTTGTTGGTCAGTACCACCTCGGCATCGCGGCAACGCTCCACCACCTCCGAAGGAGAGGTGCGCTCATAAATGACACAATCGCCCATACTTTCGAGCGCATTCCACGAAAGGTCGCCGGGATTGAGCGTATAACCGTCGAGAACTACAATACGTATTTTCCTACCTGTTGTTTCCATATTACTCTATATTTAAGGCATGAGGTACTTTTTGCGAAGTCAATGCGATATCCCATACGTCTTTGATGGTATTGACATAGTGGAACGTCAACCCTTTCAGGTACATTTCGTTGATTTCTTCGAT
>UQMR01000073.1 GCA_900542255.1 uncultured Porphyromonadaceae bacterium | reverse complement strand
CATTACCACCACAGCGCTATTTGCGAGCTCTTTGCTCGTAGGCCAAGATACTTTATGAACAAGTTCATTATAAGAATCTTGTATATCGGCAAGTATTTTCAATTTCTTCATATTTTCTGTTTTATTTGCACGGGTTGAGAGACTCGAACTCCCGACACTTGGTTTTGGAGACCAATGCTCTACCAACTGAGCTAAACCCGTATAAAATCGCTCTCCCGATTAGGGAAGAGCGATTTTTTATTGTGAGTCTGTTTTCCTGCGAATTAGTCGAGGATATCGGTGATTTGACCCGAACCTACCGTACGACCACCCTCGCGGATTGCGAAGCGGAGACCCTTATCGCATGCTACCGGAGTGATGAGTTTTACAGTAATCTCTACGTTATCACCGGGCATTACCATCTCTACACCCTCGGGCAAAGTGATTTCACCTGTAACGTCGAGCGTACGGATGTAGAATTGAGGACGATAGTGGTTGTGGAACGGAGTGTGACGACCACCCTCTTCTTTCTTCAAGATATATACAGAAGCCTTGAATTCCGAGTGAGGATGAACTTGTCCCGGGTGGCAGATAACCATACCACGTTTTACTTCGTTCTTGTCGATACCGCGGAGCAAGAGACCTACGTTATCACCAGCTTGACCTTGGTCAAGTATCTTACGGAACATCTCAACGCCCGTAACAACCGATTTCTTGTCAGCACCCAAACCTGTGATTTGTACTTCGTCGCCTACTTTTACAACACCAGTTTCGATACGACCGGTAGCAACTGTACCACGACCTGTGATCGAGAATACGTCCTCAACAGGCATCAAGAAGGGTTTATCTACATCACGGGGAGGCAGAGGAATCCATGTGTCAACAGCGTTCATAAGCTCCATTACCTTCTCAACCCACTCGGGCTCACCGTTCAATGCACCGAGTGCAGAACCGCGGATGATAGGAGTATTTTCGCCATCATAGTCATATTTGTCGAGAAGTTCGCGCATCTCCATTTCAACGAGCTCGAGCATCTCTTCATCTTCTACTTGGTCGCATTTGTTCAAGAAAACAACCAAACGAGGAACGTTCACCTGACGAGCCAAGAGGATGTGCTCACGAGTTTGGGGCATAGGACCATCAGTAGCAGCAACTACGATGATAGCACCGTCCATTTGAGCAGCACCAGTTACCATGTTCTTAACGTAGTCGGCGTGTCCGGGGCAGTCTACGTGAGCATAGTGACGGTTTTCTGTTTCATACTCAACGTGTGCAGTGTTTATAGTAATACCTCTCTCTTTTTCCTCGGGAGCGTTGTCGATTTGGTCGAACGACTTCACCTCAGAAAGACCTTTGGATGCGAGAACGCTGGTGATAGCAGCGGTCAACGTTGTTTTACCGTGGTCTACGTGGCCAATAGTACCGATGTTAACATGCGGTTTGGTCCGTTGGAATGCTTCTTTTGCCATAGTCTAATTCTTTAAAATAAATGTTGTACTTCTTAGAGCCGATGCCGGGACTTGAACCCGGGACCTCTTCCTTACCAAGGAAGTGCTCTACCGCTGAGCTACATTGGCATTATTTCTTTTTTTTGAGCGGAAGACGGGGCTCAAACCCGCGACCCTCAGCTTGGAAGGCTGATGCTCTATCGACTGAGCTACTTCCGCAATGTGGGCGAAGATGGATTCGAACCACCGAAGGTATAAACCAGCAGATTTACAGTCTGCCCCATTTGGCCACTCTGGTATTCGCCCGATGCTTGACTACATTTCCGCGTCACGTTTGTTGAGAGCCGATAGAGGGATTCGAACCCACGACCCCGAGATTACAAATCACGTGCTCTGGCCAACTGAGCTATATCGGCAGAAATGCACTCGCCCGACATTTCAGCTGTCAAGCGGGTGCAAAGTTAGATATTATTTTTTATCCACAAAAATATTTGGGTTATTTTTTTATTTCCCCGCCACTTTTTTCTTGTTTTTCTCGAGTTGACGCTCCAAAGCCTCGATGGCAAGGTCGACAGCCTCCTCGAAAGTATCGGCTACTTTGCACGAAAACAGTGGTTCGCTACCCGCAACCGAGAGCTTCACTCCGGCCTCTTTATTCATCGATGTTTCGGGCTTTACGACTTTGAGCGTAACCTCGGCATCCATGATACCGTCGTGAAAACGATTGAGCTTGGTAACTTTTTTCTGAATAAAAGATTCGAGCTGAGCAGTGGCGTCGAAATGTATCGCCTGAATTCTAATTTCCATAATGTCCTCCTTTTTTTAACGCCCGGGGATGGGCTTGTTTGTAATATTGTTTGAGTTCTTCAAATGTAATATGTGTATATACTTCGGTCGAGGCCAAGGAACTATGCCCCAGAAGCTCTTTGACGCTATTCAGGCCCGCTCCGTTGTTGAGCATCGCCGAGGCGAAGCTGTGACGCAATACATGCGGACTGCGCTTGCGCAACGTCACCTCACCGTCGAGCGCCCGCCTCACGACCCGATAGACCAAGCCGGGATAGAGCGGCTCGCCATTTTCCCGCACGAAAAAGGCCTCCGTTTTGCCAATCTCTCTGTTGCGCACCTGGCGATACGCCGCAATAGCATCGCACAGACCCGCGCCATACGGCACAATGCGCTCCTTATTACGTTTGCCCCGCACCTTTATCTCGCGGGCTGTATTATCTACCGCCGCATCTGCGAGCGAAACCAGCTCGGCACGGCGTATCCCGGTCTGATAGAGCATCTCCACAATAAGATGATCCCGCACCGTCACAAAACCCCCATCCACCTCTACACAAGAGTCTCCGAGCAGATGCTGCATCTCTTCGGGGCGCACAAACGACGGAAGTTCTTTCCGCACCTTCGGCAAACGGATATCGGCAGCAGGGTTTGTATCGGACAGGCCGCGGGCGAGTGCAAACCTGAAATAGGAGCGCAGGCTCGAAATCTTCCGCCCTATGGAACGTGCTGAAAGCCCTTTCTCGCTAAGCGAAACCACCCAATTGCGTATATCGTCAGGTTCAACGGGCATCTCTTCCGCATCGTCTCGCTCACGACGACGGAAGTCATCAAACTGCATCAGGTCGTTTTTATAACACAAAACGGTATAAGAAGAAAAGTTCTTCTCATACCGTAAATACTGTAGAAACAACCCTAATTTCATAGCCTCATAAACTTACTGACGCTACGAATATAGGGATTAGTTTCGGAGAAAACAAATTTTTCGAGTTTTTTATTCCTCGTTGCGACGTAATTGTTGTACGTAGATGGCGTGCATCATTTTCTTACGGTTTGTTACCGAGGGCTTTTCAAAGGCCTGACGGTTACGCAACTCTTTTACGATACCGGTTTTCTCAAATTTTCTTTTAAACTTTTTCAAGGCTTTCTCTATGTTCTCGCCTTCTTTTACAGGTACTATAATCATAGCTGTTATATATTATTTTTAATTCTTTCACTTCACGAAAAGTGCGGCAAAATTACGCATTGTTTCTCTAATATCAAAAATATCGACACAGAAAAATAAAAAGTTTTTCTCGCATAGCCCCATTTCACCCCAAGCAACCACCTTACAGCGATATGCGTTTTCCATTACACACAGAGACTGTCACATAAAATACACCCTCCTACAATCGCTTACAAAAGCTATCGGAGGGGGATTTTGCCATCGAGCGGCATATTTTTCGCAGCAATATACACATGTGCCCGCATTGCTATTTTCTTTATCGGGCAAAAAACGTAACTTTGCATACATTTATATAGCACCTTTATGGGAACAGAAATTTCATCGCGTCTTGCCACTCTGCGAGCCGAAATGGCATCGCTTGGGATAGACGCCTATATCATTCCGGGCACCGACCCTCACCAAAGCGAGTATTATGCCGAACACTGGGATTTCCGTACATGGATAAGCGGGTTTGACGGGTCGGCAGGTACCGTTGTCGTTACGTTGCAAGAGGCCGGATTATGGACCGACTCGCGCTACTTCCTGCAAGCCGACGAGCAATTGGCCGAATCGGGGATAAAACTTTTCAAAGAGGGGCTTCCCGACACGCCCTCTTATACAGAATGGCTCACAACTGTTTTACCCGGTCAGGCTACCGTTGCCATCGACGGAGAGCTCTTTCCGGTAACCGCCGTAGAGGCAATGCAAAAGGTTTTTGCAGCCCAAGGGTTGCAACTCAAAAACGACTTCACCCCCTATGAGCATATATGGAAGGAGCGCCCCGAGATTCCGCAACACCCCTTCTTTGTACATGATTTGAAATATTGCGGCGAAGATACCGCCTCGAAAGTATCGCGCGCGCTCGACCTGACACGTCGCGCCGGGGCCGACGCCCTACTATTGGCCGCACTCGACGAAATCGCATGGTTGTTCAACATACGCGGTTGCGATGTACACTGCAACCCGGTAACGATAGCATACGCCTACATCGACGACGAACGGCGCATCCTCTTTATCGATGAACGGAAAATAGATGCTGCCGGGAAAGCCTATCTACAAGAAGAGGGCATAGAGAGCATGCCCTACTCTGCCGTTTTCGATTTTGCCGGCCATATACAGAAGAATGTCCTGATAGACCCCGCCAAAACCAACTATGCACTTGCCCGGGCACTCAACACCGGCGTCGTAAGAGCCGCCTCGCCTATCGCCACGCTGAAAGCGGTGAAAAACAAAGTGCAGATAGATGGTCTGCGCCACGCCATGATACGCGACGGCGTAGCCCTGATACGTTTCTTCCGCTGGCTCGACAACAATATAGATACCGGCAACGTCACCGAAATAAGCGCGGCCAAGCAGCTGCGTGCATACAGAGCCGAGCAAGAGCTGTTTGTCGACGAGAGCTTCGATACCATTGCCGGCTTCAACGAGCACGGCGCAATCGTACACTATACAGCAACACCCGAGAGCGACGCGAAGATTACACGGAAAGGCTTTCTGCTGGTCGATTCGGGGGCACAATACCTCGACGGCACGACCGATATCACGCGCACTTTTGTAATAGGGTCGCTCACACCCCGGCAGAAACGGGATTTCACCTTGGTATTGAAAGGACATATCGCCCTCTCGCTCTGTCGTTTCCCGCAGGGAACACGCGGGGCGCAACTCGACGTGTTGGCCCGCGAACCGCTTTGGAACGAGGGCCTCACCTACCTGCACGGTACGGGCCATGGCGTAGGGCATTTCCTGAACGTACACGAGGGGCCTCAAAGCATCAGGTTGCAAGAAAACCCCGTCGCGCTGGTTCCGGGCATGATTACCTCTTGCGAACCGGGATTGTACCGCACCGGAGAATATGGCATCCGGCACGAGAATCTGCTATTGACCGTAGAAGACAAAGAGACCGATTTCGGCAAGTTCTACCGGTTCGAGCCGCTCACACTCTTCCCGTTCGACAAACGCGCTCTCGATATCTCCATCCTGTCGCCCCACGAGATTGCCTGGATAAACGACTACCACCGCATGGTATACGACAAGCTGAAAGGCTCGCTCACATCGGACGAATGCAAATGGCTGCTCGAAGCGACATCGGCCCTCTAAGATTACATTATACATACGACAAACCTAAACCCTGTAAAATATGGCACTCATCAAGAAAGTACGCGGCTTCACGCCGCAAATGGGCAAAGATTGTTTCCTTGCCGACAACGCCGCCATCATAGGCGATGTAATAATGGGCGACGAATGCAGCATCTGGTTCGGCACCGTACTGCGCGGCGACGTCAACTCCATACGCATAGGCAACCGTGTCAACATACAAGACGGCAGCGTGCTGCACACGCTTTACGAGAAATCGACCATTGAGATAGGCAACGATGTCTCGATAGGTCATAACGTCACCATCCACGGCGCCACCATCAAGGACGGCGCGCTGGTGGGCATGGGTTCGGTCATCCTCGACCATGCCGTGGTGGGCGAAGGCGCAATAGTGGCCGCCGGTGCAGTCGTACTGAGCAAAACGGTTATCAAGCCCGGCGAACTATGGGGTGGCGCGCCAGCCAAGTTTATAAAGATGGTCGACCCGCAACAGTCGAAAGAGATAAACCAAAAGATAGCCCACAACTATCTAATGTATTCGCGCTGGTACAGCGAAGAAGAATAGTATCTCCTACCGGTACCCCTCCGGCACATTTTCCCGATTGACCGCCGGTTCTCCTTACAGGAAATCGCCGCAACAAGGGCAAGCAAATACCGGATTTTATCAAAAAACGGTGTGCATTCCATAGACGAATGCACACCGTTTGTCTTATAAGGTTCACTTCACTCTATCGGACAAGAATCAGTTGACCCGCACGTCGGCAAAATACCGCGCAAAGAGTTCTCGCGCAGCCTCCAACTGTTGCGGGGTATTATACGGTACATCTTTGAGCTTATACTCCATGCCGAGAGGCTCATACTTGTGCATACCGAGGGTGTGATAGGGAAGGATTTCCACGCGCTGCAAAGCCGTGTTTTGCTGTAAGTGACGGCAAAGAGCCTCTATGTCGGCAGGGGCGTCACTATAACCGGGCACCAATACATATCGCAGCCAGAAGGGCGTCCCCACCTCGGCAAGAAAAGCCGCGGTAGCCAGAGTGTCGGCATTGTCGCGCCCGGTGAGATTACGATGCCGCAGGTTGTCGAATTGCTTCACATCGAGCAGCACAAGGTCGACACGACGATACAGCTCACGGGCGGCTTCGGTATGTACGCCACCATTGGTATCGATGCAAACATTGATTCCGTGCTCATGCAACGCATCGACCAGAGGGATAAGCGCTTCCGATTGCAATGTAGGCTCTCCGCCGCTAAATGTCACCCCCCCCTTCTTCCCGAAGAAAGGCTTTTCGTTGAGAGCCTTCTGCACAATCTCGTCTATCGGCGTGAGCGTACCGCCTTGCATGGCAATCGTATCGGGATTTGCACAATAAAGGCAACGGAAATTACAGCCCTGCAAAAAAACGACAAGGCGTATGCCGGGGCCGTCGTATGTTCCTAACGATTCGTACGAATGGACGCGCAGCAATGGCATGCCGGCCGATGCGGGTTGTATGGCAGAAGTCTCATTCATAACAGGATGCGATGATTATAAGAGGTGACTGTATGCTATTCTTGTCTCTTTCTAAACAACAAACTTTGCCGGAGAGAAAACCCATCCGGCAAAGTTATATATAACCGATGCAAGCATCAGAAGTGGTCGTGGAAACTACGCGAGATAACCTCCAACTGGTGTGCCCGGCTCAACCGTACAAAATTGACCGCATAGCCCGACACGCGGATAGTAAGCTGCGGGTAGTTCTCGGGGTGCTCCATGGCATCTTCGAGCATCTCGCGATTGAGCACATTGACATTGAGGTGATGGGCTTTCTTCTTGAAATATCCGTCGATGAGCGTGATAAGATTATCTACACGGTCTTCCCGTGTGGCGCCCAACGACTTGGGTATGATAGAGAAGGTATTGCTTATGCCATCGAGGGCATCCTCATAGCTGAGCTTGGCAACCGACGACAAGGATGCAATGGCACCGTGGTTATCGCGTCCGTGCATAGGATTGGCACCGGGGGCAAATGCGACGCCGCGCTCGCGGCCGTCGGGTGTCGCACCGGTCTTCTTGCCATACATGACATTCGATGTAATGGTGAGTATCGACATCGTAGGCTCTGCATTGCGATATACGGGATATTTCTTCAACTCGTTGCTGAAATAGTGTGTCAACCATACAGCGATGCTGTCGGCACGGTCGTCGTCGTTTCCATAGCAGGGGAATTCTCCCTCTATATCAAATCCTTCCGTGAGCCCTATCTCATTGCGGCGTGCTTTTACACGGGCATACTTGATGGCCGAGAGCGAATCGGCCGCAATGGAGAGACCAGCCACACCATAAGCGAGATTGATGTGCGGGTCGGTATCGATGAGTGCCATCTGAGCCTTCTCGTAGTAGTACTTGTCGTGCATGTAATGTATGATATTCATCGCCTCGTTATATACGCGGGCAATCTGGGCCAGTACCTTCTTGTAGTTTTCCATCACCTCGTCATAGTCGAGGAGGTCGTTTTTCAGCACCGGAATATCTTTTACCATGACAGTACCCGTGTTTTCACAACGTCCGCCATTGATGGCAAGCAACAGCGCCTTGGCCAAGTTGGCACGTGCGCCGAAGAACTGTATGCTGCGCCCTATCTCCTGGAACGACACGCAGCAGGCAATACCGTAGTCGTCGGTCTTGCGCACCTCACGCATCAGGTCGTCGTTTTCATATTGTATGGCCGAGGTGTCGATAGAGACTTGTGTACAGAAACGTTTGAACCCTTCGGGCAGCTCGGGACTCCACAAAATGGTCATATTGGGCTCGGGGGCAGGGCCTAAGTTATAGAGCGTCTGCAAGAAACGGAACGAAGTCTTTGTCACTTTCGTACGGCCATCATTGAGACGACCGCCTATCGACTCGGTTACCCACGTGGCGTCGCCGGCAAAAATCTCGTTATAGCTATCCATGCGCAAGTGACGCACCATGCGCAGTTTTATGACAAACTGGTCTATGAGTTCTTGGGCAAAGCTCTCATCTATATTGCCGTGAGCCAAATCATACTCTATATAAATATCGAGGAACGACGATACGTTACCCAACGACATCGCTGCCCCGTCCTGCTCCTTGACAGCTGCGAGGTATGCCATATAGACCCATTGCACGGCCTCTTGCGCCGTCGTTGCGGGACGGCCCAGGTCCAGTCCGTAGTAGCTGCCCATCTCTTTCATCGCTTCGAGGGCATGTATTTGCTCGGCAACCTCCTCGCGCAATCGCACGCGGGCCTCGGTCATGGGGCCTGTAAGTCCGTGCAAATCGGCACGCTTCACCTCTATAAGGCGGTCTATACCGTACAGTGCAAGCCGGCGATAGTCGCCTATGATACGGCCGCGGGCATAATTATCGGGCAATCCTGTCAGGAAACCGAGAGAACGGTAGGTACGTATCTCCTCGGTATATGCGTCGAAAACACCATCGTTATGCGTTTTGCGATAGTGGGTAAATATCTCCTTTACATGCTCGTCCAGTTCCAAGCCATGCTCATGGCAGGCCTTCTCCACCACCTTGATACCACCGAAGGGTTTTATGGCACGTTTGAGCAGCATATCGGTCTGCAAGCCCACAATCAGCTCATTTTCGCGGTCTATATATCCGGCCTTATGCGATGTGATTGTCGAGATGGTATGGTTATCGATGGCTCGCACACCTCCATTCTTGCGTTCTTCGGCAAGCGCCTCTTTGCACTTTTCCCACACTTTGAGCGTGCGCTCGGTAGGACCTGCAAGGAACGATGCGTCGCCTTCGTACGGAGTGATATTCTTACGTACAAAGTCGCCTACATTAATTTCATTTTCCCACACACCGGGCTTAAATTGCATTGTCTTTTCCATAGTCGTTCAAAAAAAATCTTTTTCGTTCAATTTTGCTTATCATACTCCGTAAACCATGATTTACAGAAGCGAAAGGTAACGCACAGAAGCACCGGCAGCGGCTTCCGGCATCGTGAAGAACCGTTATTTCGTAGTATTTTCCTGCAACCACAAAGATACCGAAATTCCATAAATGTCAAAATTTATTGCCACAAAAATACAACGCTCTTCTAAAATATTTTTATACCACTGATTTACAGCCCATTCTACTACTTACAACTTATCGCAGCAAAAACCTTTATATCCCAACGGCGAAAAAAGAAGCTACTCTACCAAAAGCAACCTCCGATGCGACCGGCCTGCCATCGGAGGCGGCATCATATACCGCTGATTATCAAAAGTGTAACGACTTTATAAAAATTCTTGTGCAGAAGTGATGCAACAAATTGCCAATATATTTGGCAAATACAAATGCTTTATGCTATATTTGCCTATCGGCGGTGTAGAGTGTCCGCACTTACGATAAAACGTGAAACATTGTAAAATACAAGATTATGAGCATCAGCGAAACATGTAACCATATATTCGAGGCTACGACAGCGTTGTATCACAAACACGACGACGTAAATGCCCATGTAGAGAATCCCTACCCCGAGTGTACGATAGAAAACCTCCTGTTCACCAAGAACTGGATCGATGCCGTGCAATGGCATTTGGAAGACATCATCCGCAATCCCGACATCGACCCGATAGAGGCATTGGCCATCAAGCGTCGCATCGACCGCTCCAACCAAGACCGCACCGACCTCGTAGAGCTGATAGACAGCTACTTCCTCGACCTGTACAAAGCGGTTACCCCCCTGCCCGATGCCACCATCAATACCGAAAGCCCGGCTTGGGCCATAGACCGCCTGTCTATATTGGCATTGAAGATATATCACATGCAACAAGAGGTAGAGCGAAACGACGCCTCGGAAGAGCACATAGAGAAGTGCCGCGCCAAACTTGCCGTACTGCTGCAACAACGCGAAGACCTATCCACGGCGATAGACCAGCTGATTGCCGACATTGCAGCCGGACACAAGTATATGAAGGTGTATAAACAGATGAAAATGTATAACGACCCCGCACTCAATCCCATACTATACGGGAAGAAGTAACCGACAGGGGCATAAGCGATAAACAGCAGTCTTGTGACAACGTATAAGAAAGTGCTTGTCATGCGCCTGTCGGCGTTAGGCGACGTGGCCATGACCATACCGCAAATATATTCGGTATGTCGAGCCTATCCCGAGACCACATTTGTAATCCTGACACAACGGGTAACGTCATCACTCTTCATGTATGCTCCCGCCAATCTGCAAATATATATCGCCGACGTAAAAGCCCGGCACAAAGGGATGGCAGGGCTGTGGTTATTATATAAAGAGCTATCGGCCTTGGGCATCGATGCCGTGGCCGATTTGCACAATGTTTTACGCACGAAGACACTCCGCCTGCTCTTCCGCCTGGCCGGAAAGCCCACCTTTGTTATCGACAAAGGGCGCGCATCCAAAAAGCGGCTCACGTGCCGGCACCAC
>UQMR01000072.1 GCA_900542255.1 uncultured Porphyromonadaceae bacterium | reverse complement strand
ATGGCTACGCAGAACCCCATAGAGCAGGAGGGTACCTACCCGTTGCCCGAGGCGCAGGTAGACCGTTTCATGCTCAAAGTTGTGATAGGCTATCCCAAAAAAGAAGAAGAGAAAGAGATTATACGCCGCAACATAGACAACCTCTTTGAAGAGGTAAGACCCGTGTTGACACCCGCCGATATCATAGACGCCCGCAACATTGTGCGCAAAGTCTATATCGACGAGAAGATAGAGCGTTATATCGTAGATATAGTTTTCGCCACCCGCTTCCCCGAAGACTACAACCTCAAAGAGTTGAAGAGCATGATTTCATTCGGAGCTTCGCCTCGTGCTTCCATCAATCTTGCCCTTGCCGCCCGTGCCTATGCCTTCTTGAAGATGCGGGGTTACGTCATCCCCGAGGACGTACGCGCCGTATGCCACGACGTACTGCGTCACCGCATAGGATTGAGTTACGAGGCTGAGGCCAATAACATGACGGCCGAAGATATAATAAGCGAGATACTCAATCGTGTAGAGGTACCCTGATGAGGATGCCTTCCTACCCGATTCTCGAAAGAAGATGCGAGGATAATGTATGGAAAACAGTGAGCTGCTAAAAAAAGTACGTCATATCGAGATAAAGACTCGCGGCTTGTCGCGCAACATCTTTGCGGGACAATACCACTCTGCCTTCAAGGGGCGCGGTATGGCCTTCTCGGAAGTACGCGAGTACCAGTATGGCGACGATGTGCGCGACATAGACTGGAATGTTACCGCCCGGCACAACAAACCATATATTAAGGTGTTTGAGGAGGAGCGCGAGCTGACGGTGATGTTGCTCGTCGATGTCTCGGCCAGTCGCGACTTTGGTGCGGTAGGCGAGTTCAAGCGCGATATGATGGCAGAGATAGCCGCCACGCTGGCCTTCTCTGCCATACAAAACAATGACAAGATTGGGGTTATATTCTTTACCGACAGGATAGAGAAGTTCATCCCGCCCAAAAAGGGCAGGAAGCATATCCTATATATCATTCGCGAGTTGATAGGCTTTGAGCCCGCAGGGAAAGGCACCGATATAGGCAAGGCGCTCGAATATGCCACAAACGTCATAAAGCGTCGCTGCACGACGTTCCTTATATCTGATTTCATAGCTCCGCTCAACTACTCCGATGCCCTGCTTATAGCCAACAGGCGGCACGATGTAGTGGCGCTGCAAGTCTACGACAAGCGCGAGACGGTACTCCCCGACGTAGGCCTGGTGAAGTTGCGCGATGCCGAGCGCGACACGGAGCGGTGGGTCGATACATCGTCGAAGCAGGTGCGCAAGAGCTATGCCGAGTGGTGGGCCCAGCGGCAGGCGGCAGCGGTGGAGACATGCCGGAAGAACCGCGTGGACATCACTATTGTGGCTACCGACGAAGACTATGTAGTAGCGTTGATGAATTTGTTCAAACGGAGAGGATAGACTCCCCAATAGAGTGAGAGTAAGACAATGACAAAAAGATTGTTTATCATATTAGTTGCTCTGATGGCCGCTTGGGCGCCCCGTGCGGCAGCGCAAGTGGTTGTGGAGGCAAAAATGGATTCGAGCGTAATGTGGATGGGACAGCAGACGCATGTCCGCCTGTCGCTCGTGCAGGATAGCGACAAGCCGGTGTTGTTCCCAATCATTACAGATACACTCACTGCGGGTGTAGAGGTCCTCGACGTGACACAGCCCGACACGACCGTCTTGCAAAATAATCGTATACAGATAAATCAGGAGGTATTGGTAACCTCGTTCGACTCGGGGCTATACTATATACCCCCCTTTGAGTATATCTACGGAGCCGATACCTTCCGTACCGAGTCGTTGAGCCTCAAAGTAGTACCCGTAGAGGTCGATACCACGGCGCAGCCCATGGATATCAAAGGAGTGGTGGCGCCCCCCTTTGTTTTGTGGGACTATATACCCGGCTGGATGTGGTATGTATTGCTGGCATTGGTCGTGATAGCCGCAGCTATCTGGGGATACTATTATTGGCAAAAGAGGCGCAAGCCGCAGGAGACGGCGGCGGCCGAGAAGCAGGAGCCACCTTACGAGCGTGCTATGGCCGCCTTGCAGGCTTTGCGCGACTCTAAACTCTGGCAGCAAGGGCAAGAAAAGAGTTATTATACCCGTTTGGTTGACATCTTGCGCGAGTATATCGACAGCCGTTTCGGTATCAGGGCCATGGAGATGACCTCGGCGCAAATCATAGAGGCGTTGCGACAAAACGGTACGTTGCGCGAAGTAAATCGCTATCTCAGCGAGATACTCTCTATGGCCGATTTTGTGAAGTTTGCCAAGATGCGTCCCATGCCCGACGACAACGAGCGTGTCATGCGTCAGGCCGTAGATTTCTTGGAGCTTACAAAGCCCCAACCCGAGCCTGAGCCCGCCGCAGGCGACGCACAGGCGAGTGACGAAAAAGAGAATAAATAAACGAAAATCGCACGCCGGCCTTGTGCCGGCGACGCTATAAAAGAAAAAAAGAAATGGTATTTGCAAATCCTTGGTGTCTGGCGCTGTTGCTGTTGCCCGTTCTGGCAACGATATGGTATATATTCAAGCAGAAAAAGGCGCAGGCTTCGATGCAATTCTCCTCTACCGAGGCGTTCGACAAGATGCCCCGTAGTTATAAGGAATACCTCAGGCATGTATCGTTTGCCTTGCGTATGGCGGTTGTAGCATGCGTGATTATTGTATTGGCGCGTCCGCAGTCGACCGACCGTTGGCAAAACTCCTCTACCGAAGGTGTCGATATTGTTCTGGCCGTGGATATATCGGGCAGTATGTTGGCGCGCGACTTTTCACCCAACCGGGTAGAGGCCGCAAAGGATGTGGCCGCACGGTTTGTGTCGGGGCGCGAGTATGATAACATAGGATTGGTCATATTTGCCGGCGAGAGCTTTACGATGTGTCCCATGACAACCGACCATGCCGTGCTGCAAAACCTCATGAAAGAGGTATATTGCGGTATGGTAGACGACGGCACGGCGATAGGCGACGGTCTGGCCACGGCTATCAACCGCATCAAGGAGGGGCCGGCCAAGTCGAAAACCATTATCTTGCTCACCGACGGTACCAACAATACCGGCGTCATTGACCCGTTGACGGCTGCCGAGATAGCGCGCACCTTCGGTATAAGAGTATATACCATAGGTGTGGGAACACAAGGTATGGCACCCTATCCGGTGCAGACCCCCTACGGAATACGCTACCAGAACATGCCCGTGGAGATTGATGAGGCAAAACTCAGGCAAATAGCCTCTACGACCGAGGGAGCCTATTTCAGAGCAACCGACAAGGCTGCGCTCCAAAATATCTTTGAAGAGATTGACCAGATGGAAAAAACCAAACTCTCGGTAAAAGAATTCAGCCGCAAGGAAGAAGAGTATATGCCGTGGGCTATATTGGCATTGCTGTTACTGGGCATGGAGATATGTTTGCGACATACCCTCTTGCGCAATATCCCGTAGTGCCCCCAAACAAAAGAGAAAGGAAAATATCATGTTTCGTTTTGCACAACCGTTATATCTCTATTTACTGCTCTTAGTCCCGTTCTTGTGGGGCTTATATCTGTATGCAAGGTATCGCCGCCGCAAGAATCTGGCGAAATTCGGCAATCCGGCATTCCTGTCGGTGCTGTCGCCCGATGTGTCGCGCTGGCGTCCGCTGGTAAAGATAACGTTGCAGACGCTGGCATTTGTCGTCATCGTCTTCATGTTGGCGCGCCCGCAGTTCGGGTCGAAGTTAGAGACGGTCAAGAAAAAAGGTATCGAGGTCATGGTCGCCTTGGACGTGTCAAACTCTATGATGGCACGCGACATCAATCCTACGCGCCTCGACAAGGCCAAGATGATGCTCTCTAAGTTGGTCGACGATTTGGACAACGATAAAGTGGGGCTCATCGTTTTTGCCGGCGACGCATACACGCAGCTGCCCATCACGACCGACTATGTGTCGGCCAAGATGTTCCTCCAATCCATCAATCCGCAGATGGTGCCCACGCAAGGTACGGCCATAGGTAGCGCCATTTCTACGGCGATGAAATCTTTTTCGCCCGACAGCCCGGCCGATAAGGCCATCATCGTGATTACCGATGGCGAGAACCATGAAGATGATGCCGTGCAGGCCGCAGCCGCAGCCGCCGAGCAAGGCATCAAGGTCGATGTCATAGGTATCGGTTCGCTGCAAGGAGCACCCATCCCGGTGGGAGGCAGCGACAACAATTTTATCAAAGACAACGACGGGAATGTGGTTATAACCAAGCTCAACGAGGCCATGGCACAGGAGATAGCCCGTGCCGGCAAGGGTATCTATGCCCGTGCCGATAATACCAACGGAGCCCTTCGGGCCTTGCAGAAAGAGCTGGACACGATGAAGTCAACCGAGCTCGACAGCAAAGTCTACTCGGAGTACAACGAGCAATTCCCCGGGTTGGCATGGATTGCATTGGTAATATTGCTTCTCGATGTCTTCCTCCTCGACCGCAAGAACGGTATAATAAGCAAAATCAATTTCTTTACGAAATAAAATGCAAGCAAAGACGATGAAAAAAATAGTTCTGTATAGTTTCCCCCTGATGATGCTTCTGTGTGCTCCCATAACGACCTTTGCACAGTTGCCCAAGCCCAATCCCGACCAATTGCGGGAGCAGGCCGAGCAGCAAGTCTCGCAGCAACAGCAGCAGCCCGAGGCCGTTGCCCCCGGCGTGAAGAAGGTAAACCCAAAGCAGGAGCGCAACAGCGTGCGGGGAGGCAACAAACTTTACAACCAGGAGAAATATGTCGAGAGCGAAATAGAATACCGTAAAGCCGTCGATGCCAATCCCGACAGCCCGCTGGCTGCCTATAATTTGGGAAATTCGCTTTTCCGTCAGCAGAAGTATAACGATGCCCGTGCCGAGTATAAGAATGCCATAGGTACGACCGACGACCCTGCATTGCAAGCCAAGGCATGGCACAATATGGGTAATATCTCTATGCAAGAGCAGAACTATGCCCAAAGCATCGAAGAGTATAAAAACGCTTTGCGTCGCAACCCTAACGACGACGAGACCCGTTATAACTTGCGTTTGGCCCAGTTGTTGTTGAAAAAACAGCAGCAACAGCAGCAGGAGCAACAGCAGGACCAAGACCAGCAGCAACAGGAACAACAGCAACAGCAGCAGGAGCAACAACAAGACAAACAACAACAAGATAATAAGCAAAACAATCAGGACAAGCAAGACCAGCAGCCCGAGCAGCAACAGCAACAACAACAGCAGCAGGGCGGCATGTCGAAAGAGAATGCGCAACAGATACTCGATGCCATGCAGGAAGATGAGCGAGATACTCAGGAAAAAGTGCAAAAGGCATTGATGCAGCAGCAACAGCGCAAGAAAACCGACAAAGAGTGGTAGTGTGACCCGCTTGATTGCATAACGTTGCGAGAGAAGATAATATGCAAAAGATGAAACATATCTTATTATGGGTAGGCGTGTTGATGGCAGTTGCAATCTCTGCCGTCGATGCCCAAGTCCGTTTCGAGGTAAACGGTCCCCGGCAAGTGATACAAGGCCGGCAGTTCCAGATGGAATACACCTTGTATAATGCTTCGGGAAAAGAATTTAAGATTCCCGATTTTCCCGGTTGTACGGTCTTGTTCGATGCCGTTTCGCGCGGCACGAACGTCTCCATTGTCAACGGGAATGTCGATAGGCAGACAACAGAGTCGCACATCGTTACTTTGCGGGCCGACAAGGAGGGCTCTTATAAGATAGAGCCGGCCACGATTACGGCCGATGGCAAGACCTACACCTCCGATGCGTGGAGCCTGACGGTGTTGCCTCCCGACAAAAACACCTCTCCCTCAGCAAGTCAGGGAGGCGGGGGGAGTAGCGCCATGCCATCCTCGGTAGATATGAACGATACCGAGACCTTCGTTCGTACCATCGTGTCGCGCTCCAAGGTCTATGAGCAGGAGGCACTTGTGGCCACCATAAAGCTATACACAAGAGCCTCTGACCTTGCTTTGCAAAATGTGACGATGCCCTCTTTCGAAGGCTTTGTGACACAGGAGATAGAGTTGCCGCAAGACCGTTCATACGAGCTCGAAAATTATAAAGGCAAGAATTACAAGACCGCCGTATTGCGCAAGTACCTGCTCTTCCCGCAGCGTTCGGGCGAAATCACCATCAATGAGGGCAAATACGAAGTGGCGCTTGTGGTATTCCAGGTCGTAAATGGGTTCTTCGGTCCCACCCGGGTGCCCCAGCAGGTAGAGCAGACCCTCGTATCGCCGGCCGTAAAAATCAATGCGACACCACTGCCCGCCGGAAGACCGGCATCGTATGCAGGAGCAGTCGGCTCCTTCACCTTCTCGGGAGAGCTCTCGGCCGATAAAGTGAAAGCCAACGAAGCCCTTACCCTGAAACTGCATGTGAAAGGTACGGGAAACCTCAAATTCATGCAAAACCCGTCACCCGAGTTCCCTGCCGACTTTGAGACATACGACCCGCAGGTCAACCTCGATATGCGTGTTTCCGAGGGCGGCGTTTCGGGTACGCGCACCATCGAATATACGATAATACCCCGCTTTGCAGGCTCTTTCAAGATACCGCCCGTAGAGTTTTCTTACTTCGATGTGAAGTCGGGTTCCTACAAGACCCTGTCGACAGGCGAGTTTGAGATAGAGGTGGAGAAAGGTGCCGATAATGCTGCGGTTACCGTAAACAACTTCTCGAACAAGCAAGACCTCAGGTTGCTCAATACCGATATACACTATATCAAGCAGTCGCCCGGCCATTTGCAGAAGTCGCCGTCGGTATATGTAGCCTCATGGAGCTATTGGCTTTGGTATATCATCCCGGCCTTGCTCTTTGTGATATATACCATTGTCAACCGCAAGCAGGCTGCCGCCAATGCCAACGTAGCCGCCATGCGCAACCGCAAGGCCAATAAAGTTGCCTTGCGCCGCCTCAAACTTGCCGACAAGTATATGAAGGCACACGACGATGCGCATTTCTACGAAGAGGTGTTGAAAGCCGTGTGGGGATATTTGAGCGACAAGCTCACGTTGCCCATATCGGAGCTCTCGCGCGACAACGTGCAACAGCAGCTGTCGCGTTGCGGGGTCGACGAGGCCTTGATAAACCGTTTCACCGCCATATTAGACCGTTGCGAGTTTGCTCGTTATGCTCCGTCGCAGTCCGATGAGGCGATGGACACCCTGTTCGGTGAGACAGTCGATGTAATAGGAGAAATGGAAAATACGATAAAAAAATAATCTGAGATATGGTTCGTAAAATATATTGGGCCGTGGCACTTCTGGTGTCTACTTGTGTCGCTGCTACGGCACAAACGGCTTTTGAGCGTGCTGCCGAAGCCTATAATGCGCAACGCTATGCCGAAGCCGTTGCCCTCTATGACAGTGTGGAGGTAAACGAGGGAGTGTCGGCACCGCTCTACTACAACAGAGGCAATGCCTATTATAAGATGGGGCACTATGCTGCCGCCATACTCAACTATGAGCGCGCGCTGTTGCTCAACCCCGGCGATGGCGATGCCCGGGCAAACCTTCAACTGGCAAACAGCAAAATTACCGACAAGATAGAACCCGCCGGCACATTCTTCATCACCGTGTGGGCGCGCGGCCTGCGCGATTGTTGCAGCAGCAATACATGGGCCGTAATAGGAATAGGCTCGTTCCTGCTCTTCCTGATAGGCCTCTATTTCTACATCTTCGTGCGGAATATAAAGGTAAAGAAAGCCGGCTTTTTCGTGGCGCTCCCCATGCTGTTGATTTCGATAGTAGCCAACGCATGTGCCATCGACCAGAACCAGCGTCGCAATGCGCACGACGAGGCCATCGTTTTTGCGCCCACGGTGACGGCAAAGAGCACCCCGGCCGATAGCGGTACCGACCTTTTTGTCTTGCACGAAGGCACCAAAGTAACGCTGATGGAAAAGGTGGGCGACTGGATAGAGGTACGCATCGCCGATGGAAATAGAGGCTGGCTGCCCCAATCATCGATAGAGGTAATATAATTATTATATAAGGTATAATCATAGCCGCTTGCCGTATGCTCGACACCCTTATAGACCTCGACAAGAGTTTGTTGCTCTATTGCAATGGCAGCCACCTGTCGTGGCTCGACACCTTTTTCTGGTTCATCTCGGCCCGCCTGTCCAACCTGTGGGTAATATTGCCGTTGCTGTTACTCCTTTTCTATAAATGCTCGTGGAAAGAAGCCCTGCTCGTTGTGGCAGGCATAGTGCTGACGGTGCTGCTGTGCGACCAGTTCGCCTCGTCGGTATGTAAGCCCCTCTTTCACAGGCCCCGTCCTACACACGACGAAGAGATAGGCTCGTTAGTGACCCTCGTCAACAACTATCGCGGGGGCAGATATGGTTTCATATCGAGCCATGCCGCCAACTCCTTCGGTGCGGCCCTCTTTTTGATAGGAGTATTCCGCAACCGGCTCTTCACGGCATCTATCCTTCTGTGGGCGGTTGTGGTCAGCTACTCGCGCATCTATTTGGGGGTACACTATCCCGGCGATATCTTGGCAGGAGCCATAGCCGGCGTGTTGGGCGGCATAGCCATATATAATGTATATATGTGGTTGCGGCGGCGTTTGCAGGCAGCCGGCAAATGGCCCGGCGGCGACGTGCCATACAGAGGTAGCAAGGCGGTAAGTATATATGCCTGCTATGTGTCTCTTATGTTGGTAGTAACAGCGTTCGTCTCGTATCTCTCCGCATAATTTTTTGCTCTTCGCCCGAAAAAAATCACGAAAAATTTGTTTTTCCCATTGATAAGCCATAAATTTATTGCGAAATAAAATTGTTCACCAATAAAACAAGTATACCATGACTAAGACCATTTCATTCAATGAGCTCCGCCGTATCAAAGGCAGCCTGCCCGAGGGCTCAATTCACCGCATCGCAGATGAGTTAAATCTTACTGTGCAAACAGTTCGCAATTATTTTGGCGGTACCGATTATGCGTATGGTAAAAATTGTGGTTTGCATATTCAACCTGGTCCCGATGGCGGAATTGTAGTCCTCGAAGATACTACGATTTACGATATGGCGATAAAGATACTCGAAGAAGCCAAGAATAAGGAGTAAGCGGGCAGCTTGTTGATTACAAACGTATGCCGCGAGACTGTGTCGAATTGAAAAGTCAGACACAGTCTCGTGTGGTGTAAGGCAGAACGCCCGCAACGACCCCGGCCGGGCGGCCCATTAGAAGCGAACCAAAGTCTGTGGCCGTACCAGCCCTCTCCAGTATAATACCATAACCCTTAAAATATAACGATATGAACGACCAAGAGCATCTCGTAACGTTAGCCATTCGCACCTACGAGCAGGCACAAATCATGAAAGGCGTCCTCGAAAACGAGGGCATCCCCGCCGTAATACAAAACGTCAACCTTGTCCAACCCGTTATCTCGTCCGGTGTACGGGTGCGCATCAGAGAGAGCGATTTGCCCCATGCGTTGGAGATTTTGGAGAAGTATCCCATATTCGATGAGGCTATTTCACGCGAGGTGCACTCCGGCGATGGAGTCTCTGTGAGAAACTGCGTGCTCATCCCCGTCGACTTCTCGGAATACTCGTTCGAGGCGTGCCGCATCGGGTTCGAGTTTGCCTATGGGCACGATGCCGACGTATTTCTGTTGCACACCTTCTACGTATCCGACGCGTTGAGCGTATCCTTCCCCGACACATTCAAGTTCGAGGTGCAGGAGCAAGACAACTTCCAGAATGAGCTGGCCGCCGCCCGCGAGGAGATGGAGCGGCTGGTAAAACGCCTGCAAGAGTGCATCGACAAAGAGGAGTTGCCGCGCGTAGTATTCAGTTACAAAATAGTCGAAGGCATACCCGAAGAGGTCATAGAGTCATATACCGAGAGAGAAAAACCCATACTCGTTGTTATGGGTACACGCGGCAAAAGCCGCAAGGAGACCGATCTCATAGGCAGTGTTACGGCCGAGGTCCTCGATAGCAGCCGCTCTCCGGTATTAGCCATCCCCGAAGACTCGGCAACCCATCTATCGCAACTTCGCGAGGTAGCCTTCTTTACCAACTTCGAGCAGCGCGACTTAGTCTCCATCGACGCCTTTGTACGTCTCTTCGGGCAATCGCACTTCTCCCTCACATTCGTATACCTCTCCAAGAAGCCCGACCAATGGAACGAGATAAAGCTGGCAGGAATGCGCGACTACTGTTCGGGACACTACCCCGGCTATAAATTCGATTATGTGATATTCGAAGAAAACAAGTTCCTCGAACAAGTAGAGACCCTCTTCGAGCAACGCCATATAGAGATGATGGCCATCCCCAACAGGCGCCGAGGGCTGTTTGCCCGCCTTTTCAACCCCAGCATAGCCCATAAGATGCTCTTCCATGCCGACACCCCGTTGCTGATGATACCCTCATGACATCTCCCTGCTGCCGGCTTTGTGGCCGGTAGCAGTACATATATAGTATATACCGCAGCATACACGTGTAAGAGAGGGGAGGGGACAAGAAAATCTACATCATATAATAGGCAAAACCCATTGCATCAATCGTCGCTTTTTAGCCGCGAGGCACTTGTCTATCATAAAAAATAGCTATCTTTGCATCCTTACTCATTAATAATGTAAATCATATATGGAAATCAAAGGCAAAATTATACACGTACTCCCGTTGCAAGAAGGAGTATCTCGTGCAGGAAACAAATGGAAAAAACGCGAATACGTATTGGAGACACAAGAGCAATACCCGCGTAAAGTATGCTTCGACTTCTTTGGCGACAAGGTCGACCAATATCCCGTAGAGATAGGCGACGATATAACACTCAGCTTCGATATAGAGAGCCGCGAGTACAACGGCCGTTGGTATACCGGCATTCATGGCTGGAAGCTCGAAAAAAATACAGTAGCCCCCGCTGCGAGCGAGTTGCCTCCGTTGCCCGACGAGAGCCAGCTGCCACCCTTTGCCCCCGGCAATGAAGGCGGAAATCCCACCGACGACCTGCCTTTCTAAGGAAAGGGGAGAAAAAACGCCG
>UQMR01000071.1 GCA_900542255.1 uncultured Porphyromonadaceae bacterium | reverse complement strand
TACCCGCCGACTGGGACGAAAACATCGAGAAATGCCGCATGACCCGCGAAGGCTCTGCCAAGTGGTCCATCACACTCTCACCCACCATACGCGAATGGTTCGGCGCCACAACCCCGGTAAAAAAGATAGGTGTCGTATTCCGTAACGAAGACGGTACGAAAAAAGGCATCGCTGCCGACCGATTCATCAACGTAGTCGACGACAACCTCTACGCCAGCATCACCGTCACCCCCGAAAGCGAAATCCTACCCATAGGCAGCAACATCACCGTAAAAGTGACAGCCACCCAAACCGCCAACATCACACTCAAAGTAACCTATCCCAACGCCAGCCAAGAGACATACAACAGCGATGGAGCCGCCACATCCATGACAACCCCGTCACTTAACCTCTCTACCGCCGGCACACTAAGCCTCTCGGCCGAAGTAACCGCCAACGGCGAAACCGCTCGCAGCGAGAAAATCATCACCGTACGCGAAGAAGTCACACACGCCACACGCCCCGCCGGTGTAACCGAAGGCATTAACATAATAGACGAGCACACCGCCACATTCGTCCTCTTCGACAGCGACAAAAACAGCAAAGCCAGCGACTGTGTCTACTGGATAGGCGACCTCAACCAGTGGCAGACACAAAACGAATACCTCATGAAACGCGACGACGCCAACAAATGCTGGTGGATAACACTCACCGACCTCGACCCCGCCGTTGAGTACGCCTTCCAATACTATGTAGTAACCTCAGAAGGCACCTCGGTAAGACTCGCCGACCCATACAGCCGCAAAATACTCGACCCGTGGAACGACCAATACATCGATGAAAGCGTCTATCCCGGCCTGCGTGAATACCCCTCAGAATACACCTTCGACCCCGTTACGGTATTCACCACCAACCCCTATAAATACGACTGGGAAGTAACCGACTTCACCGTTAAAAATCGCGACAACCTCGTCATATACGAGCTCCTCGTGCGCGACTTCACCGAGGAAGGCACCATCAAAGCAGCCACAGAGCGCCTCGACTACCTCCTCTCGTTAGGAGTCAACGCAATAGAACTCATGCCCATACAAGAATTTGACGGCAACATCAGTTGGGGCTACAATCCCAGCTTCTTCTTCGCATTCGACAAAGCATACGGAACCGAGGAAGACTACTGCCGCTTCATCGACGAATGCCACAAACGGGGCATTGCCGTATTCCTCGACGTAGTATACAACCACGCAACAGGTAACCACCCCTACTGCAAACTCTGGTGGAACAGCTCCACCAGCAAACCGTTGGCCAACAACCCCTGGTTCAACGTCGATGCACCACACCCATACAGCGTATTCAACGACTTCAACCATGAGTGCACCGAGGTTCGCAACTACATCAAACGCAACCTCCAATTCCTGCTCACAGAATACAAAATAGACGGCTTCCGCTTCGACCTCACCAAAGGGTTCACACAACAAAGCAGCACCGAGTCATCGGCCAGCAACTACGACGCATCGCGCATCGCCATACTCAAAGACTACCATGCAGCCATCAAGGCCGTACGCCCCGACGCCTGCATGATATGCGAGCACTTCTGCGCCGAGAATGAAGAGAAAGAGTTAGGACAAAACGGCATCATGGTATGGCGCAAGCTCAACAACGCATACAGCCAGACAGCCATGGGTTACCAAGAATCCAGCTCATTCACCGACCTCTATGCCGACAACAACCGCATGCCATACAACAGCCTTGTAGGATTCATGGAAAGCCACGACGAGGAGCGCACCCAATACAAAGCAGCCACCTATGGCATCAGCTCCATCGCCGGCAACCTCGAAACACGTATGAACCAAGCCATCTGCAACGCAGCCATGTTCCTCACCGTCCCGGGGCCCAAGATGATATGGCAATTCGGCGAACTCGGCTATGACATCAGCGGAGGCAACGGAGACACCGACCCCAAAGAACCCCACTGGGAATACTACGACGTACCGGCACGACACAACCTGTACGCAGCATACAGCAAGCTCAACACCCTGCGCAACTCATACCCCGAGCTCTTTGCTACCAACGCATCATTCTCGTGGAATGCAACACAAAACGACTGGGGAGGCGGCCGATACGTATACCTGAGCACAGCCAACGGCGACAAACACGTAGTAGTAGCAGCCAACTTCACAGACAACAGCTCCACACTCACCCTCAACTTTGCCCACACCGGCACGTGGAACGAACTCCTGAGCGGCTCGCAACTCAATGCGACCAACACCACATACCGGCTCTCGGTACCGGCACACAACTGTGTAGTATACACCGACTTCTCCGTCTCCGGCATAGAAGATATTACGGCCGATAAAACAACCCTCGCCGTCTATCCCAACCCGGCCACAGAATACGTATACGTAGGCCAAAACGGCACACTCACCGTCATGAACCTATCCGGTAAAATAGTAGCAGAGACCTACGGCAACAGCATCGACGTACGCAACCTGCCACAAGGAATATACCTGCTGAAAATGGAGAGCAACGGCCAAAGCCAAGTAGCGAAATTCATCAAGAAATAACCCCAATTCACAACAACCCGACGAGCCCCTCCTGCCATCCCCGGCAAGAGGGGCTCGTCATATAACAACACCTATAAATGTTAATAAAACAATAATATACAAAAAAGAGAACAACGAAGTATTTTTACACACAAATAGTCATAGAAGAATGTTTTGCCGTTTTTTTCGCATACAGTTTGTTTTTTTCAAAATATTCTCCATATCTTTATAGCTGATTTGAAAAACAGCTTTTCAAAATCACATTTCTTTTGAGATAAAGCATAATGGAGAACCAAATTAACAAGACACAGATGGACAGTACTTTTTTTACCCGTTTGGACGAATTCATGCAATACAAAGGCTTAAATGACAACAAAATCACCGTACAAGCCAAAATTGCAGTAGGCACATTAGGAAAACAACGGAGAAGCGGCAAGGGACTATCTTATGAAAGCATCGTTAAGATATTACGCACATACCCCGAACTGAACCCCGCATGGCTAATCCTCGGCGAAGGCGAGATGTTAAAGAAAAACGAGCAACCACCCGCCAACCTTGTAACCATACTCGAAATCGTTTCAGGCCAAAACGCAATCATCAAAAAACAGCACGAAAAAATCGACCTCCTGATAAGTCAACTCGACTACATCCGCACACAAATCTCTACCGAACAAGAAATCACACGCCGCATAGCAGAGCACTTACAAGTAAACACAGGCCGTCAATGGTAATAAAAACGGCATTAAAATAAAACAAGCAGGGCTGGCCCAAACAACAACGGGCCAGCCCTACGTATAACATAGAAGTCAAAGGAGCGAAAAACCATCTCGGCCTCACCCCATCCTACACCAAGCCAGAACAGAAAAACCCTCCACCTCCACCCAAAACCTTAAATCGCACACTTATTATTCCCCCATCCCATTCCGAGAGAGCCACACCATCCTACCCCCGCGATAGGAAATACATACGCCGGCAACCACACTCAATACACCGCCTCCCGACAAATCCGCCCCCCGAGCAGCACCAGCACAAGCGTAAAAAACCAGAAGAGAAAGGCTCTCCCAAACCCTTCTCTTCTGTTGTAACAATCAGCAATCTCAATTTTCGCCCTGCCAAACCTCGTCCTCTTGCGGGAGCCGCGCATAACGCGCAACTCCCTGTTCCGAGCCCTTGACAAGGCATAATTCAAACACAACCTAAACAATCTTTCTAACCTATCGATAAACCTTCGTTTAACAAACTATTCCTTAAAATCTTACCAATATTCTTTCGTAATGAAAACCTTAATTGATAAAACCAATCTTTACCTTAACCCTATTGTATTCCTGCCACTTGTAAGTGGCGCGACTAACAGGTTGTGTTAATTTTTTTGTTAATCACGATGCAAAGATAACGCCCAAACATAATCTACACAAGAAGAAAAGAGAGTTTTTTCACCATCACGCCGTGCAAACGTGTGCACACGCCACGAAAAAGCAACACATCTACATAATATACAAACACTTATCGCCGCAAAACACCCCAGCCGCACACACCACGAAACAGACACAGCCTCCACACAACCCAAAACAAGAGAAAAGAGACCCCAAACCTGTATAACCGAACCCCTATAATTAGGAATAACAACCCATTAATAACACAAAGCAATATTTCACACGCCTAAATGCCAAATATACTTTGCATTTTGTACGCTTTTGCATTATCTTTGCAGTGAATACGAATAAAGGTAACATGAACACATTAGAACTAAGCGAACAAGAAATAATACGTCGCAACAGTATGGAAGAGCTGCGGCGCGCAGGCATAGAACCATACCCCGCCGCCGAATACCCTGTAAATGCCTACACGACAGAAATCAAAGAGTCATTCAGCGACGATGCACCCCGGCGGGAAGTATCCGTAGCAGGACGCATCATGAGCCGCCGCATCATGGGCAAAGCCTCCTTCATGGAACTCAAAGACTCCAAAGGCCGAATACAAATATACATCTCACGCGACGACCTGTGTCCCGGTGAAGACAAAGAACTCTACAACACAATATTCAAGAAACTACTCGACATAGGCGACTTCGTCGGCATCCAAGGCTACGTATTCCGCACACAAACCGGCGAAATCACCATCCACGCCCAGAAGCTCACAGTCCTCTCCAAGTCGCTGCGCCCCCTCCCCATCGTCAAGACCAAAGACGGCGTAGTGTACGACGCATTCAGCGACCCCGAACTGCGGTACCGGCAACGCTACGTCGACCTCATCGTCAACGAAGGCGTCAAAGAGATATTCCTGAAACGCACCCGGATGTTCAACGCCATGCGCGAGTTCATCAATGCACACGGCTACATCGAGGTAGACACCCCGGTACTCCAAGCCATCCCCGGCGGAGCCGCCGCACGCCCCTTCATCACACACCACAACGCACTCGACATACCCCTATACCTGCGTATCGCCAACGAGCTATACCTGAAACGGCTCATCGTCGGAGGCTTTGAAGGCGTCTACGAATTCTCGCGCGACTTCCGCAACGAAGGAATGGACCGCTCGCACAACCCCGAGTTCACCGTCATGGAGATGTACGTCTCCTACAAAGACTACAACTGGATGATGAAATTCACCGAGGAGATGTTAGAGAACATATGCCTCGCCGTCAACGGCACCACCGAGGTCATGGTAGGAGAAAACAAAATCAGCTTCAAAGCCCCGTACAAACGCGTCACCATGCTCGACTCCATACGCGAGCACACCGGTATCGACATCAGCGGTATGGACGAAGACCAGCTGCGGGAAACCTGCAAGCAACTCGGCATAGAAGTTGACGAAACAATGGGCAAAGGAAAACTCATCGACGAAATATTCGGAGCCAAGTGCGAAGGCAACTACATACAACCCACCTTCATCACCGACTACCCCATAGAGATGTCGCCCCTCACCAAACGCCACCGCGAAAACCCGCAACTGACCGAACGGTTCGAGCTCATGGTAAACGGCAAGGAACTCGCCAACGCCTACTCAGAGCTTAACGACCCCATCGACCAGCGCGAACGCTTCCAAGAGCAACTCCGCCTCTCGGAAAAAGGCGACGACGAAGCCATGTTCATCGACCAAGACTTCCTGCGGGCACTCGAATACGGCATGCCGCCCACGGCCGGCATCGGCATCGGAATGGACCGTCTTGCCATGCTCATGACCAACCAAAGCACCATACAAGAAGTACTGCTATTCCCGCAAATGCGTCCCGAGAAAGTACAGAAACGCGACAATGAAGCAGCCTACACCCAAGCCGGCATACCCGCACAATGGGTAGCCCCCCTGCAAAAAGCAGGCTACCTCACCCTAAGCACACTCGCCGAGGCACAACCCGCCAAGCTCCACCAAGAGCTATGCGGTATCAATAAAAAATACAAACTCAATTTAGCCAATCCTACGCTCGACGAAATATCCGCATGGATCGAACAGTCGAAAAACCAACAGTAACATGCAACCAACCGGTAAAATAGCCATCATGGGAGGAGGCAGCTGGGCAACAGCCCTTGCCAAACTCGTACTCAACAACGAGGAAAACATTCTATGGTATATGCGCCGCGACGACCGCATCGAAGACTTCAAGCGCGATGGGCATAACCCCGCCTATCTCACCGACGTAGCCTTCGACCCCGACCGGATAGAATTCAGCTCCGACATCAACGAAATAGTAGACAAAGCCGACACCCTCGTATTGGCGACCCCCTCGCCATACCTGAAATCGCACCTCGAAAAGCTCACCACCAGCCTCGAAGGGAAATTCGTCGTCACAGCTATCAAAGGCATAGTCCCCGATGAAAATCTGGTCGTATCGAGCTACTTCAAGCAAGTCTACAACGTACCATACAACATGGTCGCCGTCATCGGAGGTCCCTGCCACGCCGAAGAGGTAGCCTTAGAGCGGCTCTCCTACCTGACGGTAGCCTGCGAAGACGTAGAACGAGCCCGCAGCTTCGCCTCCATACTATCATGCAACAAGCTGCGCTCCATCGTCTCCACAGACGTCATAGGCATCGAATACTGCGCCGTACTGAAAAACGTCTACGCCATAGCCTCGGGCATCTGCTCCGGCATGCGCTACGGCGACAACTTCCAGGCCATGCTCGTCTCCAACGCCCTGAAAGAGATGTCACACTTCCTCAGCGCCGTTTCACCCGAGATAACACGCGACATGAGCGACAGCGTATACCTCGGAGACCTTCTGGTAACATCCTACTCACGATTCAGCCGCAACCACAACCTCGGCACCATGATAGGCCGGGGATACTCGGTCAAATCGGCACAAGTAGAAATGGACATGATTGCCGAGGGCTACTACGGCACCAAGTGCATGCACGAGCTCAACACCAAGTACCAAGTACCCATGCCCATTCTCGACTGCGTCTACGACATCCTCTACCGCCGTGCATCGATACACAAAACCATAGCCCGCATGGCCGACACATTCCTATAAAAACAAACCATCAAATACAACAACAATGGAAAAGATAAATTTGGTCATTGAGAAAGCCCTCGGGACAATCTCGCGGGAAACAGTATTCGGGCTGCAAGAGAAAGCAGCCAATGGAATGGAACAACTGCACCAAGGAACAGGCTTAGGAAACGACTTCCTCGGATGGCTCAACCTGCCGGGCGAAATCACCGATGCAAATCTCACCGAAATAGAAACAGCCGCCCGCAACCTGCAATCACGCTGCGAAATCGTCGTAGTGATAGGCATAGGCGGCAGCTACTTAGGAGCCAAAGCCGTCATAGAAGCCATGTCCGACAGCTTCGAGCACCTGCGTAAACAACACAACGCCCCCATCGTACTGTTTGCCGGACAAAACATAGGCGAAGACTACCTCTACGAACTGCAAAACCTGCTGGCCGACAAACAATTCGGCATCGTAGTCATCTCCAAGTCAGGCACCACCACCGAGCCGGCCATCGCATTCCGCCTGCTCAAAGAGCAATTAGAGAAACAAGTAGGCAAAGAAGAAGCCGGTCACCGCATCATAGCCGTTACCGACGCAGCCAAAGGCGCCCTACGCAAACTCGCCGATACCGAAGGCTATAAAACCTTCGTCATCGCCGACAACGTAGGCGGACGCTTCTCGGTACTCACCCCCGTAGGCCTGCTGCCTATCGCCATAGCCGGGTTCGACATCCGTGCCCTCGTTGCCGGAGCATGCGACATGCAGAAAGCATGCGGCGCCGACGTCCCCTTCGAGCAAAACCCCGCCATGCTCTACGCAGCCACACGCAACGCCCTATACCAAGCCGGCAAAAAGACCGAGATACTCGTCAACTTCAACCCCAAACTGCACTACTTCGCCGAGTGGTGGAAACAACTCTACGGCGAGAGCGAAGGCAAAGACCACCTCGGCATATTCCCCGCTGCGGTCGACTTCACAACCGACCTCCACTCCATGGGACAATGGATACAAGAAGGCGAGCGCACCATCTTCGAGACCGTACTCTCCGTCAAAGAGATGCAGTACAAAGTGACAATACCCGCCGACACCGATAACCTCGACGGACTCAACTACCTTGCAGGCAAACGCGTCGACGAAGTCAACAAAATGGCCGAGCTCGGCACACAAATAGCCCACGTCGATGGCGGAGTACCCAACCTCAAAATAGAAATCCCCGCCCTCACAGAACGCTATTTGGGACAACTCATCTACTTCTTCGAGAAAGCATGCGGTATCAGCGGCTACATACTCGGCGTAAACCCCTTCAACCAACCCGGCGTAGAAGCATACAAGCGCAACATGTTCGCCCTGCTCAACAAACCCGGATACGAAGCCGAGAGCAAAGCCATAAGAGAACGCCTATAAAAAAAGAGAAGAGAGCCACCTTGTAAACAAGGTGCGCCATCTATCCTTCCCAACTTACGGGGCTGTAATCGAACGATTCGATTACAGCCCCGCTTATTTTCATAACACCATGGCACACACCACGCAAGAGATGCACGCATCATCCCCTCATCGCACAGAGCTATCACATAATAAATGTTAAATATTTTATACTATCCAATCATTGAAATACAATATAAACAAAACAATTAGAGGAATTTTATACACAAAATAACAATAAATATCTATAAAACAATATAACACTTGTTATAATTATATATTGGTCGGCTTATATAAATAATATATCGAGCAGGAATAAATACTCAAAACACACCATCGAAACACCCATTTCTTAAAAAAACAAAAAAGAATAACCAAAAACTTGAAAATAAACTGTTATATTCATATATTTACGACAAACAATCAACAAGCAATTTACTGGTATGAAAAAAATAGTGTGGCATTCTCTACAAACCATCATCATATCTATTACCATGATGAGCAGTCTTTATGGTTATGCCACGCCCTCTTCATACAATGATAGAGACAACAACACACATACCGCTGCCTACAAAGCCCGCATCTACAACCGCGCAGGCTATCCCACCTACGTAACCTTCCTACCCGCAACCCAAATCGACTCGGCCTTCTTCTATGCAAACACAAGTTTGGTTCCCGTCATATTCAAGGTCAACAAATACAACCTGCAAAACATCCAACCCATCGACTCCATCATAACAACCATAAACAAAATCATAAACGAGCCCGAGATAAACCTCGCCTACATATGGATAGGCGGCAGCGCATCGCCCGAAGGGCCTCCGGCATGGAACAAGAACTTAGGAGACTACCGCTCCCAAGCCCTCGCACAATACCTTCGCAACAATACAGAAATCCCCGACACCCTTCTCCGAATAGAGAATCTCGGAGAAGACTGGTATTCATTTACAACCACACTCACACAAGACCCCACATTCCCCCATCGCGACAACATCCTCCGCATCATAACAACAGAACCCGATACCGAAAAAAGGAAACAACAGATAAAAGCCATCGACGGCGGCCGCACGTGGAATCGCATCATACACGAGCTATTCCCGCCACTCCGCAACGCACGCATGGTCATCGTCTGCTACGATACCCCCACCCCCCTCACGGCAGAACAACCACGACTGGCAATACCATACTATCCCCGTACAGAACTTGCCCCCGCACCGCAAGCCTTCGCGGCAGCACCGCCGAAAGAATGGGTCTTTGCCATCAAAAACAACCTTCTCTTCACAGCCCTACTTACCGCCAACTTAGGCTTCGAAGTTCAGCTATGGGAGCACTTCTCACTCGACGTTCCGGTATGGTACTCACCCTACGACCTCTTTACGCCACGCCGTAAAATCAGGCTGCTCGCCACACAGCCCGAAGTGCGGTGGTGGATAGGCGACGTCATGAAAGGGCACTTCATAGGCTTGCACACTCACATAGTAGGCTTCAACATTGCGCTCAACGATTACGCACGCTATCAAGACCCCAACCATGCCCTTTGGGGAATGGGTCTCAGCTACGGCTACGCCCTACCCTTAGACAAAACCGGGCATTGGGGATTGGAGTTCAACATAGGCTTCGGCTTTGCCGAGTACAGTTACGACGCATACCGTAATTGGGACAACGGACCACGCTTCACCTCTGGACAAGCATGGTACTGGGGCATCACACGAGCAGGTATCACCCTCTCCTACAAATGGGCCAAACCGTCAAAAAGCAAGAAAGGAAAATAGCAATATGAACCGCAAGAGACTCCACACCACACTCATCGGAGGCGGGCTGTTGCTACTATACGCCTGCGATGCCACCATACACGAGTACCCGCATCCCGTCACCACGCACGTCGTCGTAGAACTCAACGTCGACCGCAGCGCCCCGCTATATTACAAAGAACTCACATACGGCAAAGACGGCGTATCGGAAGAGAAGCTGCTCGCCGAAGAGAGCGCCGAGCCATACACGGCCGACGAAAGACTCGCCATGCGCCTCGTAGCAGAGGTACACCAAGGAGAACGCGACGCCCTGCGCGGCTCACCATCGACACACATCGTAGCCCGGCGAGAGAAAATCGTAGCCAGAGACATGCTCCCGCCACAAGACACCCTGCACATAGAGCTGCCCGATGGCGACTACACCATCCTCACATGGGCCGACTACGTGCCGGCTGCAGAACCGGCCGACTGGCACTACCAAACAGCAAGTCTCACGGCGATAAGCATCACCGAGGGGCACACCCCGCGCGTCAACCACCACAAAAGCGCAGCAACAGGGTATACCGACTTTGCCGTAGACCGCAGCACCTCACAGCAAGGACGCACCATCATCAAGTGCTACTCCCACGAGAGCCTCGCCCGCAATATAGCCGACGAGGGCTACATCCCCGTATATACCAACCGCCCCTTGGGGCGCTACAAAATCTACGCCACCGACATCGACGAGTACGTGGCAGCAGGAGGCAGCCTCGATGAGATACAGGTACAAGTAACATACCGCCAATACATCAGCAACGGCTATAACGTGGCAACCCAACAGCCCAACAGCTTCATAGAAGCAAGCACATTCGTCACACAGCCCCAGCTGCCGGTCACAAGAAGCGGAAGCCAGGAAACACCATTGGCCTACGACTATGTACTGGTCTCCACCGACAAAGAAGACCACATAAAGGCCGACCTTTTCATATACGACAAAGATGGCAACGAAATAAATCATTACCAAGACATCGACATCCCGTTACAACGCAACAAAGAGACCGTCATACGAGGTCCATTCCTCACACTCGAACGTGGCTCCGGCGGCATAAGCATCAATGAAGAGTTTGAGGGCGAACACGTGGTAGAAGTGACATATTAAACAAAAAGATTATCAACATTCAAAATTACAGATAGTTATGAAAGCTAAATTTTTAGTAGGAGTGGCTGCTATAAGCCTTATGGGATGCACCCAGAACGACATCCTCGACAAAAGCAACAACAATGGGAACGAAGTTATGACCGTGACGTTGACCCCTCCCGACGCGCTAAACACCCGCGCCGTCAGCGAAACAAGCAACAGCGCATTGGGTGGTATCAGCAACGTCGACTGGGCAATGTACGACCTCCGTTACCAACTCGCCGTCTACGACGAGACCGGCGAGACGCAAATCATCAGCCCGCAGGTAAAAATCGCCGCTACGGGCTACCAACCGGTAACCTACGAGCTGCGACTCATCCCGGGACAAAACTATAAACTCGTAGCCTGGGCCGACTTTGTAAACGAAGGCGACACTGCCGACCTGCACTACAACACCGCCGACCTCCGCAACATCGTCCTCATCGACGACCTGTCGGCACAGATGAACGACGAGAGCCGCGACGCCTACTTCGGCACCCAGGACCTCACAGCAGGAAATAATTTCAACGAAACCATCACCCTGAAACGGCCCTTCGCGAAACTGCGCGTCGTCACCACCGACTGGGCTTACGAAAACCTCCCCATGCCCGACAACTTCAAGGTAACCTACTACAACTGCACCCGCTTCGAGGGCATCAACGCCGTTACGGGCGAAGCCCTTGCCGCCGACGG
>UQMR01000070.1 GCA_900542255.1 uncultured Porphyromonadaceae bacterium | reverse complement strand
ACGAGGATGCTATCGTCTTGAATGAGCGCATGGTATGGGAAGATATTCTCACCTCGGTACACGTAGACGAGTATATCCTTGAAGTGCGTGAGACAAAACGCGGCCTTGAAGAGCTTACATCGGATATTCCCAACGTAAGCGAGGATGCCACCAAAGACCTCGATGAGAACGGAGTCATCCGCGTGGGAGCGCGTGTCAATCCCGGCGATATCATGATTGGTAAGATTACGCCCAAGGGAGAATCTGACCCCTCGCCCGAGGAGAAGCTGCTCCGTGCCATCTTCGGCGACAAAGCCGGCGATGTGAAAGACGCTTCTTTGAAAGCCACTCCGTCGCTCAAAGGTGTGGTTATAGGTACCAACATCTTCTCTAAGGCGATGAAGAAGAAAAAATCGCGTCTTAGCGACAAAGCCAAGTTGCAGCAGCTCGAAGATGAGTTTGAGGTGAAGATAAACAAGCTCAAAGATATACTTGTCGAGAAGCTCATGACACTCACATCGGGCAAGACTTCGCAGGGTGTGAAAGACTTCTTGGGCGATGACGTAGTACCCAAAGGCGCCAAATTTACGCAGGCAACCCTCGCCAAGATAGATTATACCAGTGTGCAAGTGAGCAAGTGGACATCCGATGCCGCTAAGAACGACCTCATCCGCGCCACCATTATCAACTATCTGCGCAAGTACAAAGAGCTCGATGCCGAGTTGCGCCGTCGCAAATTCGACGAGTCGGTAGGTGACGAGTTGCCCCAAGGCATTGTACAACTTGCCAAAGTATATATCGCCAAGAAACGTAAAATCAGCGTCGGAGATAAGATGGCCGGTCGCCACGGTAACAAAGGTATCGTTTCGCGCATTGTGCGTCAGGAAGATATGCCCTTCCTTGCCGATGGAACACCGGTAGATATCGTGCTCAACCCCCTGGGTGTGCCTTCGCGTATGAACCTTGGACAAATCTTCGAGACGGTTCTCGGATGGGCTGGCCAGGTACTCGGTGAGAAATTTGCCACACCTATCTTCGACGGTGCTTCGCTCGATGACCTGAATGAGTGGACCGATAAAGCCCAGTTGCCCCGCTATGGCAAAACCTACCTCTATGACGGAGGAACAGGCGAGCGCTTCGACCAACCGGCTACCGTAGGTGTCATATACATGCTCAAACTCGGTCACATGGTAGAAGACAAGATGCATGCACGTTCCATCGGTCCGTATTCACTCATCACGCAGCAGCCCCTCGGCGGTAAGGCACAATTTGGTGGTCAGCGTTTTGGTGAGATGGAGGTATGGGCACTCGAAGCATTCGGTGCTTCGCACATCTTGCAGGAGATTCTTACCATCAAGAGTGACGATGTTGTAGGTCGTTCCAAGGCCTATGAGTCTATTGTCAAGGGCGAGCCTATGCCTACGCCCGGAATACCTGAGTCGCTCAACGTGCTTCTCCATGAATTGCGCGGCCTCGGACTGAGCATATCACTGGATTAATACTATATACACTTCTCCGGCTCTGCATGGCAGGGCGGGAGAAGTTTCATCAACCACAACAACTCTTTATACACAAAGATAAATATGGCTTTCAGAAGAGATAACAAAATAAAGAGTAACTTCTCGAAAATATCGATAGGATTGGCTTCTCCCGAAGAGATTCTCGAAAATTCGAGCGGTGAAGTATTGAAACCCGAAACAATCAACTATCGAACCTACAAGCCCGAGCGTGACGGTTTGTTCTGCGAGCGCATTTTCGGTCCTGTCAAGGATTATGAGTGCCATTGCGGTAAGTACAAACGCATCCGCTACAAGGGTATCGTGTGCGATCGTTGCGGTGTGGAGGTTACCGAAAAGAAAGTTCGTCGCGAGCGTATGGGACACATACAGCTCGTGGTGCCTGTGGCGCACATTTGGTATTTCCGTTCGTTGCCCAACAAGATAGGTTATCTTTTGGGTATGCCCAGCAAAAAACTCGATGCCGTCATATATTATGAGCGTTATGTTGTAATACAACCCGGTATCCAAAGCGATTTGGCTACCTACGACCTTCTCTCGGAAGAGGAGTATCTCGACATCATGGACAAGCTCCCCCGCGAGAACCAGATGCTCGAAGACAGCGACCCCAACAAGTTTATCGCCAAGATGGGAGCCGAGGCTATATATGACCTTTTGGCCCGCCTCGACCTCGATACTCTCTCCTATGAGTTGCGCCACTGCGCCAACACCGACCGTTCGCAGCAACGCAAGACCGAGGCCCTCAAACGTCTCCAAGTCGTAGAAGCATTCCGTTCTTCCAAAGAGCGCAACCGTCCCGAATGGATGATTTTGAAGGTGATACCTGTCATTCCGCCCGAGTTGCGTCCCTTGGTACCCCTCGATGGCGGTCGTTTCGCTACGTCAGACCTGAATGACCTCTATCGCCGTGTTATCATCCGCAATAACCGTCTGAAACGTCTTTTGGAGATAAAGGCTCCCGAGGTTATTCTCCGCAACGAGAAACGTATGTTGCAGGAAGCCGTAGACTCTTTGCTCGATAACTCACGCAAGTCGAGTGCTGTCAAGACCGAGGCAAACCGCCCGTTGAAATCACTCTCAGACAGCCTTAAAGGTAAGCAAGGACGTTTCCGTCAGAACCTCCTCGGTAAACGTGTCGACTACTCGGCTCGTTCGGTAATCGTCGTAGGCCCCGAGTTGAAGATGCACGAGTGCGGTCTTCCCAAAGATATGGCAGCCGAGCTTTACAAACCGTTTATTATACGTAAACTTATAGAGCGCGGTATTGTCAAGACCGTGAAATCGGCCAAGAAAATCGTCGACCGCAAAGGCCCCGAAGTTTGGGATATCCTCGAACATGTAATGCGTGGCCACCCGGTTCTTCTCAACCGTGCCCCTACACTGCACCGTTTGGGTATTCAGGCGTTCCAACCCAAGATGATAGAGGGTAAAGCCATTCAGTTGCACCCGCTCGCATGTACGGCCTTCAATGCCGACTTCGACGGTGACCAGATGGCTGTGCACTTGCCGCTCGGCAACGAAGCTATTTTGGAGGCTCAGTTGCTCATGTTGGGTTCGCACAACATTCTCAATCCCGCCAATGGCGCACCTATCACCGTGCCCTCGCAAGACATGGTGCTCGGTCTCTATTATATCACCAAGCTCCGTCCCGGTACAAAAGGCGAAGGCTTGAAATTCTACGGTCCCGAGGAGGCAGAGATTGCCTACAATGAGGGAAAAGTAGACTTGCATGCCCCAGTATCGGTTATTGTAAAAGACGTAGATGCCGACGGCAATCCCATCGAACACATGGTGGAGAAGACCTCGGTAGGTCGTGTGTTGGTTAACCAATACGTCCCCGATGAGATAGGCTATGTCAACGAAATCCTCTCCAAGAAATCGTTGCGTAACATCATCAGTAAGGTTATCAAGGTTTGCGGTGTGACCCGTTCGGCCCAATTCCTCGATGACATCAAGAACCTGGGTTACTATATGGCATTCAAGGGCGGTCTGTCGTTCAACTTGGGCGACGTTATCATCCCGCCCGAGAAAGAGATGCTCGTCAAGGAAGGCTATGCCGAGGTAGAGCAGATCATGGCTAATTACAGCATGGGTTTCATTACCAACAACGAGCGTTACAACCAGATTATCGATACTTGGACACACGTCAACTCGAACCTCTCGAACATCCTCATGAAGCAGCTCTCGGAAGACAATCAAGGCTTCAACTCTGTATTCATGATGCTCGATTCGGGTGCCCGTGGTTCAAAAGACCAGATTCGTCAGCTCTCGGGTATGCGTGGTCTGATGGCCAAGCCCCAGAAAGCAGGTGCCGAGGGCGGTCAAATCATCGAGAACCCTATCTTGGCAAACTTCAAGGAGGGCTTGTCGGTGCTCGAATACTTCATCTCTACGCACGGTGCCCGTAAAGGTCTTGCCGATACCGCTTTGAAGACAGCCGACGCCGGTTATCTGACCCGTCGTCTGGTCGATGTGGCGCACGACGTGATTATCACCGAAGAGGATTGCGGCACATTGCGCGGCTTGGTATGCACCGAGGTAAAAGACAACGAGAATGTCGTAGCGACACTCAGCGAGCGCATCCTGGGACGTGTCTCGGTTCACGACGTACAGCATCCCATCACAGGCGAGATTTTGGTACATGCCGGTGAAGAGATTACCGAGACCATCGCCCAAAAGATAGAAGAATCGCCCATAGAGCGTGTAGAAATCCGCTCGGTACTCACCTGCGAGTCGAAGAAGGGTGTATGTGCCAAATGTTATGGCCGTAACCTTGCCAACAACCGCATGGTACAGAAAGGCGAGGCTGTCGGTGTGATTGCAGCCCAGTCTATCGGAGAGCCCGGTACCCAGCTTACACTGCGTACGTTCCACGTCGGTGGTGTCGCTTCCAATATAGCAGCCGTATCGAACGTAACATCGCGTTACGACGGTATCCTCGAAATAGAGGAGTTGCGTACGGTCGATTATATAGGCGATGACGGCAGCAAGCAAATGATTGTTGTAGGTCGTCTGGCAGAAATGCGCATCGTTGACCCCAACACCAAGATGGTACTTACATCGGCCAATATACCCTACGGCTCGAAGCTCTTCTTCAACAATGGCGAGGCCGTGAAGAAAGGCGACATCATATGCGAATGGGACCCCTTCAATGCCGTTATTATCTCGGAGGCTTCCGGTAAGGTGGCGTTTGAGAATGTCGAGGAGGGTGTTACCTACCGTGTAGAGAGCGACGAGACGACCGGTCTGCGCGAGAAGATTATTATCGAATCGAAAGACCGTACCCGTGTACCCGCTGCCGTTGTTTTGGATGATAACGGCGAGGTACTGCGCAGCTACTCGCTTCCTGTGGGTGCCCACCTGATGATAGAAGAGGGTTACAAGCTCCGTGCCGGAGAAGTATTTGTCAAGATACCTCGTGCACAAGGTAAAGCCGGTGATATCACCGGTGGTCTGCCCCGTGTTACCGAGCTTTTCGAGGCACGCAATCCTTCTAATCCCGCCATCGTTTCGGAAATCGACGGAGAGGTACACTTCGGTTCTATCAAACGCGGTAACCGCGAGATATCGGTAAGATCGAAGACCGGTGAGGAGACGAAATATCTCGTACCCCTCTCCAAGCAGATATTGGTACAAGAAAACGACTACGTGCGTGCCGGAACGCCTCTCTCTGATGGAGCGATTACTCCTGCCGACATTCTGGCCATCAAGGGTCCCACGGCAGTACAAGAGTACATCGTCAACGAAGTACAGGATGTGTACCGTATGCAGGGTGTGAAAATCAACGACAAGCACTTCGAGGTTATCGTGCGCCAGATGATGCGCAAGGTCAATATCCTCGATCCCGGAGATACCCGTTTCCTCGAACAACAAGTCGTGGACAAACGCGAGTTTATGGACGAGAACGACCGTATCTGGGGCAAGAAAGTCGTTACCGATGCGGGCGACTCGCAAAACCTCAAAGCCGGACAGATTGTGACGGCCCGCCGTCTCCGCGATGAGAACTCATCCCTGAAACGCCGCGACCTCAGGCCCGTAGAGGTACGTGATGCCATACCCGCAACCTCCGAGCAGATTCTGCAAGGTATCACGCGTGCCGCTCTGCAAACATCGAGCTTCATGTCGGCTGCATCGTTCCAGGAGACCACCAAGGTGCTCAACGAAGCTGCCATCCTCGGTAAGGCCGACTACCTCGAAGGCATGAAAGAGAATGTAATTTGCGGACATCTTATCCCCGCAGGTACAGGATTGCGTGAGTACGACAGACTGATTGTCGGCTCAAAAGAGGATTTCGAGCGCAGTATGGCCAACCGTAAAACGGTGACCGACTTCTGATGCCGTAACGCAGAGTATTGCACATTAGCAAATACCAACCCATAGTAATCGGTCTCCCGCCTCAGAAGGCGGGAGACCGATTCTTTTTAGGGAGTAAGTGGTCGTAAGAGACTCGCGCTCCTTGACAGCCGACCTGGCCGCGATGGAAGAAAAACGGAGAAAAGGGAGCTTTCGCCGCAGTTGTCAGGAGACAAAGGCAGGCCATATATACACGCGGCCCCTCCCTAAAATTTTCTGTCAAGCAAATGATGCAGGCATCTTTGCACGGCATCTAAAATTCACTATCTTTGCCATATAAAAAGATTGTTTGTAACCTTAATATAAATCAATGCTGATATGGCAACAAAACCTTTTAAGTATCAACCCCTCTTTCCGATGGTAACACCTGATGACACAGAGTATTACCTCCTTACGAAAGACCATGTGTCTGTAACCGAGTGCAACGGCAAGGAGATGCTTGTTGTTGAACCCGAAGCGTTGACGCGCCTGGCCAACGCAGCCATGCGCGACGTCTCATTCTTGTTGCGTCGTAAGCATAATGAGATGGTAGCTAAAATCCTGCACGACCCCGAGGCCAGCGAGAACGACAAATTTGTGGCGTTAACCATGTTGCGCAATGCCGAGGTGGCCAGCAAAGGAGTATTGCCCTTCTGCCAGGATACAGGTACGGCCATCGTAATGGGTAAAAAAGGACAACAGGTATGGACCGGCGGCGGCGACGAAGAGGCTCTCTCGCTGGGCGTTTACAAAACATATACCGAGGAGAACCTTCGCTACTCCCAAAATGCGCCGCTCGATATGTATCGGGAGGTGAATACCGGCTGTAACCTGCCGGCGCAAATAGACTTGTTTGCCGTAGACGGCATGGAATATAACTTCCTTTTCATGGCAAAAGGAGGCGGCTCGGCCAACAAGACATACCTTTACCAAGAGACCAAGGCTCTTATCAATCCCAAGACGCTCGTACCCTTCCTTGTCGAGAAGATGAAGACATTGGGTACCGCGGCGTGTCCTCCCTATCATATAGCATTCGTTATTGGCGGTACATCGGCCGAGATGAATCTGAAAACCGTCAAACTGGCCTCTGCCAAATATTACGACCGCTTGCCTACCGAAGGCAACGAGTGGGGGCAGGCCTTCCGCGATGTGGAGCTCGAAAAAGAGGTCTTGGCTGCCGCACAAGCATCGGGCTTCGGCGCACAATTCGGCGGCAAGTATTTTGCTCACGATATACGCATCATTCGTCTGCCTCGTCATGGTGCATCGTGCCCCGTCGGTATGGGCGTATCCTGCTCGGCCGACCGTAATATCAAGGCAAAAATCAATAAGGACGGCCTTTGGATAGAGCGCCTCGACGACCAACCCGGTGCGCTCATCCCCGAAGAGCTCCGTCAGGCCGGTGAGGGAAATGTCGTGAAGATAGACCTGAACCGCCCCATGTCTGAGATTCTTGCCGAACTTACGAAGTATCCGGTGGCAACCCGCCTCTCGCTCGATGGCACGATTATCGTAGGCCGTGACATAGCACATGCCAAGATAAAAGAGCGTCTCGATGCCGGAGAACCTATGCCCGAGTATCTCAAAAATCATCCCATTTACTATGCCGGTCCGGCTAAAACACCGGCCGGAATGCCCTCTGGCTCGTTTGGACCTACGACTGCCGGACGTATGGACCCGTATGTCGATTTGTTCCAGTCGCAAGGCGGTTCTATGGTAATGATTGCCAAAGGAAACCGCAGCCAACAAGTTACCGATGCCTGCAAAAAGCACGGCGGTTTCTATCTGGGCAGTATAGGCGGCCCGGCTGCTATTCTGGCACAAAACAGCATCAAGAAGGTAGAGTGCCTCGAATATCCCGAGTTGGGTATGGAGGCAATCTGGAAAATAGAAGTGAAAGATTTCCCCGCCTTTATCCTGGTAGATGACAAGGGTAACGATTTCTTTAAGCAACTCAAACCCGTATGCCCGCTCAATACCCCGTCGAAATGACCGGTATGAGATGGAATCTGTTTTGTAAATTATCCAAACGGGTCCCATTGGGCCTGAGACATCTCAGATAGAATAATAGTCACTACGTTGCAGAGCCGCGAATCTTCGCGGCTCTGTTGCGTTGTAGGGGTGACGGATGCAGATACCCGACCAAGCCATGTATGAGCAGGATGTTTTCCCCGCTGCCACGACGCGGTCGGTATGGCATACCCTCCCATAACTGTGGCATAGCCCGATAAATAGCCCCTATCGGCCCCGTGCAAAGTATAGGTATATCGGTTGGCTGTTTCTCCTCTTCTGTGTCGGCGAATAATGGCCGTCCGTTTCTTAGGCCCCATGGAGTAGATTGTTTTTGTCGAATGTGCTGGTAAAAAAGAGATATTTTCCGTATGTTTGTCGTACATTTGCATATTGAATAACTTGCAAGGTGGAAGAGTCGAAAATAAGAGTAAAGGTCTTGGGCATTGCATATAGTCACATGCAGCAAGGTGCATATATGCTGGTGCTGGCGCAGGAAGGCACGACGCGGCGCATTCCTGTCGTCATCGGTACGGCCGAGGCGCAATCGATAGCTATCAGGATAGAGAATCTTGTCCCGCCCCGTCCCATGACGCACGACCTCTTTGTCAGTTTCGCTCATGCGTTTGGGGTGCGTCTGGTCGAGGTCTTTATATACCGTTTTTCCGAGGGTATTTTCTATTCCGAGCTGCTTTTCAGCGATGGCGACCGCGACGTGCGCATCGATTCACGCACGTCTGATGCCATAGCCATAGCCATGCGTACGCAAGCCCCTATCTACACTACGGCCGAAATTTTGGAGCAGGCGGGCTTCAACGCCTCGGAGATAGAGGCCGGCGATGAAGTTGCCGATGCGCCTGCGCGTAATTTGGAAGAGCTCGATACCGACGAATTGCAAGAACGCCTCGAAAAGGCTGTCGCCGATGAGGCCTACGAAGATGCCGCCCTTATACAGAAAATACTCGACGGCCGGAAAGAAGAAGATAAACAATGAAAAACATAAAGTATGAGCAACATTAAAATCCGTCTTATCGTAATGAATTTCCTCCAATTCTTTGTTTGGGGGTCGTGGTTGTGTACGTTGGGACTCTATATGACAACTGCCGTAGGTGAAGGCGGTTTGGGTTTCGACGGTCAGTTGGTGGGCAGTGTCTTTGCCCTTTCGGGAATTGCCTCCCTGATTATGCCGGGAATCATGGGGATTCTTTCAGATAAGAAGATCAATGCCGAACGGCTGATGGGTATATTGCACCTCTTGGGAGCATGCGCCCTTTTGTATGCTGCATATACTACTGATTACGATTCTTTCAAGATAGCCATGCTCGTAAATATGCTGGCCTATATGCCTACCTTGTCGCTATCATACACGGTGGCATATAATGCCATAGATAAAGCCGGGCTCGACAGAGTCAGGGACTATCCCCCCGTACGCGTATGGGGTACGGTAGGTTTTATCGTGGCAATGTGGATTGATAACTTCACGGGGTTCAGCTCAAACAACGGGCAACTCATCATGGCTGCCGTTGCGGCCGTTATCATGGGTATATATTGCTTTACGCTTCCTGCCTGCCCTCCGGCCAATACCATGAAGAACAGGGGCATCCTTTCTATGCTGGGCTTGGACGCCCTGGTACTCTTCAAGAATTACCGTACGGCAGTCTTCCTGATATTCTCCTTCATGCTGGGAGCCGCTCTGCAAGTCACTAATATGTATGGTGTACCCTTCCTCGATAGTTTCAAGGCCACCCATCCCGAGGCGTGGGCTGTGAAATATTCGGTGATACTCTCGTCGCTCTCACAGGTCTCGGAGACGCTCTTTATTTTGGCCATACCCTTCTTTATGGGACGGTATGGTATCAAGAAAGTGATGCTCATCAGTTTTGCAGCATGGGTATTGCGTTTCGGATTCTTTGCCATAGGCACTCCTGAGAGTTTCATGGCCATATTCCTTGTTCTCTCGATGGTGGTTTACGGCATGGCATTCGATTTCTTCAACATTTCGGGTTCGCTGTTCATTGCCGACGAGGCGCCTCAGGACATCAAGGCGAGTGCACAGGGCATATTCATGATGATGACAAACGGATTGGGTTCTATTGCCGGCGGCTATGGCGCAGGTTGGGTAATCAACAAATACAGTGTCGACGGTGTAGTGACAAACTGGTCGGCATGTTGGACTATCTTTGCCGTATATGCGTTGGTAATAGGTATCCTCTTTGCCATCACTTTCCGTTATAAATATCAACCGAAAGTATAATCTCAGCCAGCAGTCAGCCATGCACCTCTTTTATACCCCCGATATTGCCGAGACCATGACTTTGCCCGAGACCGAGAGCGGGCATTGCATCAGAGTATTGCGCCTTGTAGAGGGAGACGAGATAGGAGTGGTCGACGGCAAAGGTAATTTCCATACCGCAGTCATCACGTTGGCACATCCCAAACGCTGCGGCGTGCGACTGACAGAGACACGCCTTATGCCGCCTGCATGGGCCGGAAACATAGAGGTGGCAATAGCTCCGACTAAGAACCTGGACCGCATGGAGTGGTTTGCCGAGAAGACAACAGAAATGGGAATCGATGCCATTGTGCCGCTCGCTTGCCGTTTCTCGGAACGTAAAGAGCTCAAAATAGAACGGATAGAGAAGATTCTCGTCTCGGCGATGAAACAGAGCCTCAAAGCCGTATTGCCGCGCATAGAAGAGATGACCCCCTTTGCACGTTACGTAAGCGAGCCTTTCGATGGGCAGAAGTTTATAGCACATTGCTATCCCGGAGGGGAGAAACGTCTGCTCTCGTGCTGTTATCGGGCAGGAGCTTCGGTACGCGTGTTGATAGGTCCCGAGGGCGATTTCTCGCCCGAGGAGGTGCAACTTGCACTGGACAATGGATATATACCGGTTTCGCTGGGGGCATCGCGCCTGCGTACCGAGACGGCAGGTGTGGTAGCGTGCCATACCATTCATATTGTAAACGAAATTGCGGGGCTTGAATAGGTCCCCGGCTCTTGTATGCGTGTTTGAGACCTTCTCGTCGGGTAGAGAGCCAAATTGGAATAGAGCGAAAGTCGGGAAATAAATGACAAAGAAAAAATGATAGAGATAGAAAAACTGAAATATGCCCGCTCGGGCAATTTCCTCCTTATGGCAGGGCCTTGTGTCATAGAGAGTGAAGAGATGGCCATGCAGATAGCAAGCCATATCGTAGCTCTGACCGAGCGTCTGCATATTCCCTATATTTTCAAAGGGTCGTATCGCAAGGCCAACCGTTCTCGCATCGACTCCTTTACCGGTATCGGCGATGAAAAGGCGCTTGCCATTTTACGCAAGGTGGGCGAGCGGTTCGATATACCCGTCGTTACAGATATTCATACGCCCGAGGAGGCGGCTATGGCAGCTCCCTACGTCGATGTGTTGCAGATTCCGGCCTTCCTGTGCAGGCAGACCGACTTGCTGATTGCCGCAGCCCGTACAGGAAAGGTGGTTAACATCAAGAAAGGGCAGTTCCTTTCTCCCGAGGCGATGAAGTTTGCGGCACAGAAGGTTGTAGATGCCGGGAACAACAGGGTCATGCTCACAGAGAGAGGCACGACATTCGGTTATCAAGACCTTGTCGTCGATTTCAGGGCAATACCCATTATGCGGCAAACGGGCTTTCCTGTCATCATCGATGCCACTCACAGCCTGCAACAGCCCAACCAGAGTGCAGGCGTCACAGGCGGCATGCCGCATCTTATAGAGACTATCGCGCGGGCCGGTATAGCCGTAGGGGCCGACGGTATCTTTATAGAGACTCACCCCGAGCCTCATAAAGCCCTCTCGGACGGAGCCAATATGCTGCGCCTCGATTTGCTCGAAAGTCTGCTCGTGCCTCTTCTGGCGATACGCCGAGCCATAAACCCATCAGATGAAACACATCAATAAACATTCGATAAACAGACGTATGAAAATGTCAATCAGAAAACTTTTGTTGGTATTGTTGGTTATTCCTGCTGCCGTATCGGCCCAGAACTACATGGATAATCCTATGGTACGTATAGCCATGGATACCTATGCCGCACAGATACAGGAGAATCCCGACGATTACATGCCATATTACAGCCGTGCCAAGGATTACTTTAAGTATGGAGAGAAAGAGCTTGCCCTGGCCGACTTGGAGAAGGCAATAGAGCTTTTCCCTCGTAAGGAGGCTGCCGACTTGTCGCAGGCATATATGCTGAGAGCCCTTATATATCAGGAGAGAGGGAATTTCGTAGCGGCCCTCGATGACTTTAACGAAGCCCTTAAACTCGACCCGCAGTCGCGTTTTGCCCTTATAGGCCGTGCCGATTTGCTATACGAGAATGCCGACTACGACAACGCCCGGCGCGATTATGAGATATTGCTTCGCCAAGATATACGCTGCCAAGAGGCCTATCTGGGGCTGGCGCGTATTGCGTATCACGAAAACAACATGGGGCTGTGCAACGACTATCTCGAAAAGGCGGAGAATGCCAATCCGTCGAACCCCGACTTCTACCTGCAACGAGGCATATTCTATGAGTCGACAGGCGATTTGCAGCAGGCTGCCAACGATTATGTGCATGTGTTGGTATTCGATGAAGGAAATACGCAGGCACTCGCGATGCTCAATAATCTGGCCGCAAGGGCATATAAGCAAGCGATAGAAGCCATAACGGCGGG
>UQMR01000069.1 GCA_900542255.1 uncultured Porphyromonadaceae bacterium | reverse complement strand
ACAGCGGACTGAAACATTATAAGACATTCTTTACCCATAAGGAGTTTATGGTATATATGGTCATACTCACTCTCACACAGGGTATTCTTTTTATCTATATCTCATCGTCGACGTTTATCTTCCAACAGACCTACGGGCTCAGCGCCTTACTATACGGCGTATGCTTCGGGCTTAACTCGCTGGCCATCATGGCCGGCAGCCTTTTTGCCGGACGAATAGGAGACCCAGCACGGGCTCTCAACGTGGGTGAGTGGGGCGCTTTTATCGCCGTCATTGCCTCGGCAGCCTGCATAGCTGCCCAACTGCCCTTTTTACTCATCGAGCTATCGATATGGGCCATGCTGTTCTTCATGGGCATTATTTTTACAATGGCAACTACCTTGGCTCTCGACTTGGAGCGCAACAATGCGGGCAGCGCATCGGCTCTCATCGGCTTTTTCTCATTTCTGGCGGGAGGTATAGCAGCACCTATCACCGGAATGGGCAATATGTTATACTCTACGGCCGGGATACTTGCCGTCTTCGGATTGTTGCTGCTTGGGGCAGGCTATTACCGCCGTCACAAATTACCGGCGAAGTGACAGAATGAGAATGTGTGTCGCTGATAAGCGACCGCAATGGCAATGGCGCGGAGATAATTCTATCGTCGCGCCATTATTCTATTATTCTATCACCAGCGTATCGTATGCCAGGGATACGTGAGGAGGCAATATGGCCGATACTTGACGATGCAACCCCATCTGATGGCTCATGTGAGTAAGATAGGCCCGACGGGGTGACAGACGTTCAATCAGCGCAAGGGCTTCGTCGAGCGACTGATGCGAGAGGTGTGGCGTACGACGCAGTGCATTGATTACCAGAATATCGAGCCCTTCGAGCTGCTTCATCGTAGCATCGGGCAGTGTAAGCGAGTCGGTTATATAGGCTGCATTGCCTATGCGGAAGCCCAGAATGGGCAATTTATAGTGCATGACCCGCAACGGCATTATCTCTACATCGCCTACACAGAAAGGTCGGTCGGGCTCAACGGGCAACATCTCGAAGCGCGGCACTCCGGGATAGGGATGCTCATTGAAACAGTAGGGTATGCGGGCCTTTATATCACTTATTACTGGCGGCTCGGCATATATAGGGAGAGGCTTCTCTATGCAATAGGGCCGCAAATCGTCCAACCCGCCACAATGGTCGTAGTGGCTGTGCGTCACAAGAAGGGCATCGACCCGTGCGATGTGCGAGCGCAATGCCTGATAACGGAAATCGGGCCCGCAATCTATCAATATATTGCGTTGGCCTGCCGTTACCAACACCGATGCCCTGAGTCGCTTATCGCAAGCATCGGTACTGGAACACACCTCACATGAACAATTTACTTGCGGCACGCCGGTAGAAGTACCCGTCCCCAAAAATTCTATTCGTATCATCTTCTATTCTCTCAGCCTATATAATTCACTTCGGGTTTTATTTCTATCTGATAGGTATCCCACACCGAGCGGGTTATCTCGGCGGCAAGCCCCACTACATCAGCGGCGGTAGCACTTCCCGTATTGACAATGACAAGACATTGTCGCGGATATACCATTGCACCGCCTCGCGACTTGCCGCTCCACCCCAACTTGTCGATAAGCCACCCGGCCGGGACTTTCACAGCAGTCTCATCCACCGGATAATGCGGCATGTCGGGATAACGGCCCAACAACTCATCGTACTGCCTGCGTGGTATGACCGGATTGACAAAGAAACTACCGGCACTGCCCATTTCGCTTGTCTCGGGCAACTTACGGCGGCGTATGGCGATAACGGCATCGCGTATCGATTGCAGGGTGGGATTTGCGCCTGCCTCCTGCCGCAGATTGCCATATTCGAGGCGAAAAACAGGAGAAAGGCTCAACTTATATGTCACATAGGTAATGATATATCTACCCCTCAGTGCTTGTTTGAATATGCTGTCGCGATAACCATATGCACACTCCTCTGAAAGGAAATTCCGCACATGACCCGTCGTTACATCTACGGCCTCTACGCTATATATCGCATCGCATGCCTCTACACCGTATGCTCCTATATTCTGCACGGCGCTTGCCCCTACTTCACCGGGGATATACGACAGGTTCTCTACACCTCCCCAGCCCGAAGTTACACAATACGCCACAAAGTCGTCCCATACGACGCCGCTGCCAGCTCGCACCAGCACGCTATCGCCGGCCTGTTCTATAAGCTCTATACCTACAATGGCCGAGTGTAACAGCACCCCGTGATAATCGTGCAGGAAGAGCAGATTGCTGCCCTGCCCTATGGGCATAAAATCGACACCCCGGCTATGCAAGCCGCGCAACAGCTCTTGCAACTCCCCGACAGAAGCATACTCCTGCCACCCAAACGTCTTGGTTGGGATACCGAATGTGTGACGCCGGGTAATATCTATATATGAGCCTGCGGCCGGTTGGTTATCCATAAACTATACTTCATTTATTGACGGAAAGCATCGAGCAAACCATCTGAAAACAACAAATAGGTTCCTGTATTATATATCCATTGCTCTTTCAGCCCGCTGTATGTAGGGATTTTCACTACCTCCGAGGGGAGCCCCAGCGCAAGACGGCACTCCTCTTTTGTCATTCCTACAACGACATTGCCTCTTGTGATGGCGTCCCATACCTCGTCGCTGATATTGGGATATTTTGCCCGGGGGTCGGAAAAAGAGAAGAGACGGTCGAATGTAAGTATCTGCGTATATGATGAACTTTTGACCGACATGAATACCTTGCCTTGGTTGCCTTGCTCATCGACAAAAGAGATTGCCAACGGCAGCACACTGTTGCCGGGCAAAACGGCGGTAACGGTTACAGGCACCAACTTACGGGAGGTAAACAACTTGTCTCTCTCGTCGTACCATTGGTCTATAAGGATATAGAGCTGCTTGCCGAGGAAGAGCCCCCGGGCCGTAGCCACCTCGTCCCAATCGACAAAAGAGGGGATAAGCGGTGTATATTCCATAGCCGCAATCTCATCCATCGACTTGCCTGTCGAATAGGTGTAGATAGAACTGTCGCAACGAAACACAAGCGTAACAAGGCTTTTATTACCATAGAGATTCTCTTCGCGATAGCCTTCATACAAAAAGGTTTTCCCTTTGAGCCCCTTTGCCGACAGCGACGCATTCTCTTCGGGACGCAATACCGGCGACAAGCCGTCGTCGACATAGGCAAAAGCCTTGCCCGGCAGCCATGTTTGGCAACCTCGCTTCACGAAATTGTTCTCCATGATAAGTTCCTCCTCGCTCTTTTCTATATTCTTCAATACGGTATCGTCTATCTTAGGAGTAGACTCGGTAGCCGTATAGCACGAGGCGAGCATTATCATAGATACATACAATAATAACTGTATAAGTATGTTACGCATCAAAATGACTGTTAGCGGCTTTCTGAATGGCTTGTTTCGGATATGAACGAGCGTGTAAAATTACTAATAATTTGCGAAACGCTGAAATGCAACAATCTGCAAAAAAGAGCGACAAAACATCTGTTTTTGCAAATTATGCCGTATCTTTACCTCGCCAACGAGAGATAGCAGAGATGACAAAACAGGCTCTCTTTCTCTGCCGGCAAGATGTCCCTATGAAAAACAACAGTTACATAACACAGCAAACGACATTCAGATTCCGCCGATGGAGTCGCCATCACTATGCCGTGTTTTGCAGTATAGGACGTCACATAAATATCGGCAGGCTATCGAACAGTATCGCCGATGTATCTACGGGCAAAATAGGAAACAAGCCCTCGTACACCATTCTTCATAAACCGGGCGAAAGAGATACGGCAGAGGACCAACCGGCCGACACTTCCCCTGTCTTGGAGCTTGCCGACGGCCTTGCTCCCCTGTCGGGTATCACCTCCGTGACCTGGCAGGAATACCCTTGTCACGAAAAAGGGTTTGGAAGTATAATTCTATCCGGTAAAAATCACCGACAAGCGGCCAGCTACCTCTCTCCCACCCTCACGACCGGGAGCGGTATAGGCGCGTCCATAACAAACAGATTACCCCGGTGCAACGATATGGCATCGGGCCTATCGCCACAATCCCGCCATAACCACACCTTCCATTTCACCGCAAGTGCCGGCGAAAACGGGCACCCCTATACGTTTGATATACTAAAAAACAATCTGCTATATGACAACGAACAATTTCGATGCCAAACATTTGTGGCATCCCTACACATCGGCATTACACCCGCTACCGACCTACATGGTGAAACGTGCCGACGGCGTATACATCGAACTCGAAGATGGGCAACGTCTCATCGACGGCATGTCGTCGTGGTGGGCTGCCATACACGGATATAATCATCCCATACTGAACGAGGCTGCCACGCGACAATTGCAAGAGATGTCGCACGTCATGTTCGGCGGCCTCACCCACCGGCCGGCCATAGAATTGGGCGAACTGCTCCTCGCTATCGTCCCCGACAACATGCAGCACATATTCTATTGCGACTCGGGGTCGGTATCGGTCGAGGTCGCTATCAAAATGGCGTTACAATACCACTATTCGCGGGGCAACCGCAAGCGCAACAACCTCATCACCATACGTCGCGGGTATCATGGCGATACGTGGAATGCCATGTCGGTGTGCGACCCGGTAACCGGTATGCACTCTATCTTCGGCGGCACTCTGCCCAAACGTTACTTTATAGACACTCCTTCGTGCCGGTATGGCGACGAGTGGGACGAACACTGCACCGACGAGTTGGCCGAGGCCATGGAGCGGCTGCACCCATCGCTTGCCGCCCTTATCTTAGAGCCCGTTGTGCAGGGTGCCGGAGGCATGTATTTCTACCATCCGCGATTTTTGCAAGAGGCTCGCCGATTGTGCGACCGCTACGGCGTACTGCTGATTTTCGACGAAATCGCAACCGGATTCGGTCGTACCGGGAAACTCTTTGCTTGGGAACATGCCGGAGTAAAACCCGATATCATGTGCATAGGCAAAGCCATCACGGGCGGATATATGACCTTGGCAGCCACCCTTGCCACTCACGATGTAGCCGCGGCTCTGTCGGAAGGCGAACCGGGGGTATTCATGCACGGCCCTACATTTATGGGCAATCCCTTGGCTTGCGCCGTGGCCGTTGCCTCTACAAAGTTACTGCTGTCGGCCGACTGGAAGAAACGCGTGGCCGAAATAGAAGAGCAGCTGAAACGCGAACTCTCGCCCGCTGCCGCACTGCCGCAGGTTGCCGAGGTGAGGGTCTTGGGTGCCATCGGAGTCATAGAAATGCGACAACCTGTAAATATGGCGGTCATACAGCGACAATTCGTAGAACATGGCGTGTGGGTGCGTCCCTTCGGCAAACTCGTATATGTCATGCCGCCCTACATCATATCGCCGCAACAACTCTCCCAGCTCACGGCGGCTTTACTTGCCGTGGTAAAAAAACAACCTATATGAAAGCATACAACGAAGCATTGGAAGAGTTGCGCCGCAACGGAAGGTTGCGACAACTCACCGAAACCGAGTGCGGCGAAAGACTTATCGTCCGCGACGGCGCGCCCATGCTCAACTTATCGTCGAACGACTACCTCGGCATTGCGCAGGACCACTCTCTGTGGAAGAGTTTCTTAGAAGAGACTCCTCCCGAACGACTGCTTCCCTCTGCCGTATCGAGCCGCCTGCTCACAGGCAACCATCCGGCATATACCCGGTTGGAGAGATTGCTGACCCGATTATATGACCGGCCGGCCGCCCTTGTCTTCAACAGCGGATACCATGCCAACAGCGGCATACTGCCTGCCATTGCCGACAACCGCACGCTCATCTTGGCCGATAAGCTGATTCATGCCAGCCTCATAGACGGGCTGCACCTCGGTCATGCGCCCTACATACGCTACCGGCACAACGATTACCAGCATCTTGAAGCATTGCTGCGCGAGAAGGCCCCCCTCTTCGACACGGTGATTGTTGCAACAGAAAGCATATTCAGCATGGATGGCGATATTTGCGACCTGCCACGACTAATTGCCTTGAAGCGGGAATTCCGGAATGTCATGTTGTACATCGACGAAGCCCACGCCATAGGCGTAAGAGGGCAACACGGCCTGGGATTGTGCGAGGAATATAACTGTATTGCCGACGTGGATATGCTCGTTGTTACCTTCGGCAAAGCGATAGCCTCGGTAGGTGCAGCACTGATATGCGACCGCGAAATCAAAGAGTGGCTCGTGAATACAATGCGACCTTTTATCTTCACGACAGCCCTGCCTCCCATCAACGTAGAATGGACACATTATATACTGTCGCACCTCGACGGCATGGCAGACAAACGCCAGCATCTTGCCACCATAGCTCAAAGAGTAAACGACACGATAACACAAGAAAGGGGCGATACCGGTAGCCGCAGCCATATCATACCCTATATCATAGGTGATGCCGCCGAAGCACAGGCCGAAGCCATACGGATGCAACGACAAGGTTTCTATCTGCTCCCTGTAAGGCCCCCCACGGTACCTGCCGGGACATCGCGGCTGCGCATATCGCTGCATGCCGCGTGCAACGACGAGGAGATAGACCGGCTTATCGTGGCTTTGACACAAAAGAAAGAGGTATGAAAAGAGAATACATCATACACGAAGGCAACAGGCGGCTCCTGCTCTTTTGGGCGGGTTGGGGTGCCGACAGGCGTCCGTTCGAGGCATTGCGCCACGTGCTGCACGGGCAAGATTGTTGCATCTGTTACGACTACTCGGCCCCGCTGCAACACGATGCCATCGCCGAATGGCAGCGATATGACGAAATAGAGTTGTACGGATGGTCCTTGGGCGTATGGGCGGCCTCTACATGGTTGCAGTCATGCGATTTGCCCATCATACGGGCCACGGCTATCAACGGGACACCCTTCGGCATAGACGATGCACGCGGCATTGCCCGTAACGTATTTGAGGCGACGCTGGCACGACTCGACGATGTGTCGTTAGAGAAGTTCGACCGCCGCATGTGCGACGACCAGGCTACCCTGCGAAACTATCGGCAGGTGCACCCGACAAGAGATATCGAAGCATTGCGACAAGAGTTGCAGTGCCTGCAACAATTCATCACCGAAGGGTCGGCAAGCGATTTCAGGTGGTCGAGAGCCATCGTAGGCATGCGAGACCGCATATTTCCGCCCCAAGCTCAGATACGGGCCTGGAAAGAGCGCGGCACACCAGTCATCATAGAAGATATCGCACACTATACCGACTTCGCTCGACTCATCACCAACGACACGATAGACAAACAGAAGGTGGCGAAACACTTCAACCGTGCCATCGACAGCTACGACACGGCTGCCATCGTACAGCGCGACATGGCTCAGCGACTGCTATCGCTCCTGCCCGGGAATTTCGGCGCCCGCCATATTCTTGAAATCGGATGCGGCACGGGGTTACTCACCAAGCTGCTCTCGCAACGTTTCCCGACATCTCGTTTCACACTCAACGACCTCTGCCCCGCCATGTGCGAGATGGCAGCCCAAAACATGGCGCATGACACCAACTGCATGACAGGTGATGCCGAACAGAGTGACTTCCCCGGCAAATACAGTTTGATAACCTCGGCTGCAACCATACAGTGGTTTAGCGACCTGCCCCGCTTCTTATCCCGCATAGAGAAGTCGCTCGACGAGAGAGGCATGATGTTGTTTTCTACTTTCGGTAGCGACAACCTCAAAGAGCTGCGCCACACGACAGGCATAGGGCTCCCCTACTTCTCGGGAGAAATGTTACAAGAGCTCTTCGAGCGGAACTATACCGATGTCTCGGTCATCGAGGAGAGACACACGCTTGTTTTCGACTCACCCATAGAGGTCTTGCGGCACCTGCAACAAACAGGTGCCAACGGGCTTGCATGCGCGCATCTTTCGATACGCCGCTTCTCGGAACAATACCGCACGCTCTATGCCACCGACAACGGTGGAGTAAGCCTCACATACCATCCTGTCTATATAACCGCACATAAAAAAGAGAACATATGAAAGGAGTATATTTCATCACCGGCATCGACACCAACATAGGCAAGAGTTACGCCACCGGATGGCTTGCCCGCGAATTGATGCAACGCAATACCAAAGTAATCACACAGAAACTCATACAAACCGGCAACGACTCCATATCGGAGGATATTGCACTGCACCGCCGCATCATGGGCGTCGCACAACTCTTCCCCGAAGATTGGGAAGAGCTTACCTACCCCATTGTATATACCTACCCGGCATCGCCTCACTTGGCGGCCGAGATAGACCACTACACAACAGACATGAATGTGGCAACCCAAGCCACCCAGGTATTGGCCGCGCGATACGACGTAGTATTGCTCGAAGGGGCCGGAGGCCCTATGGTGCCCCTCACACGCGACTTGCTCACCATAGATTATGTAGCCGGGCAAGGCTATCCTGTGATACTGGTCACCTCAGGGCGGTTAGGCAGTATCAACCACACGCTGCTCTGCATAGAGGCGATTGAACGGCGCGGCTTACAACTGCACAGCGTCATATATAACCGGTATCCATCGACCGATGTCCTGATAGAGACCGACACCGTAGGTTACCTGCGCGATTTCCTCACCCGCAACTACCCCGACACCCTCTTCCTGGAAATGCCCGAGATTACTTTGCCCGACGATAAGCTCTCATAATACAGCTGTTCGACAAGAATGGCGTTACGGCAGAACCGCAGTAAAATGTTTGGTTCTGCCTGTAATTTTCAGTACTTTTGTCGGCCGTTTATAACAAACACTTCAATAGCATGAAAAGATATATAGTAGCCGCCTATATCCTATGCACAATCTTGCTGTACGCTTGCGAGAGACAGCAAACATCGCCCCAGACCGAAGATAGTATCGACTATGCCAATACGGCATGTTGGTATGAGGGCAACACGCTGACGTGCGACAAGGAAACCGATATTTTCTACATAGCACCCACCTGTATATGGGACTATACCGACAGCAACGGGGTGTGTCACCATCACATGAATATTTATGACAACGAGCAGCGAGCTCGCGTAGACTCATCGATAGAACTTGCCCGCCGCGTTTTGGGCGAAAGTTGCAACTTTTATTCGCCTTACTATCGGCAGATAAGCATGGACAGCTGGCTCACCCTCGACACGGCTCTGATAGAAGAGCGGTTCGAGCTGGCATACAACGATGTGACAAGTGCCTTTCGCTACTACCTGAGCCACTACAATAACGGGCGCCCCTTTATTCTTGCAGGACATAGCCAAGGTGCAAAAGCCGTCATAGAAATACTGAAACGGGAGCTTACCGAAACCACATACCGGCAACTGGTGGCAGCCTACGCCATAGGTTATACCATCGACTCCCACGAAGCCTCTACCTACCCTTTCCTACGACCGGCACAACAGGCCACCGATATTGGTGTAACCATACACTTCAATAGCGCGACCCGCCCCGAAGCCATATCGCCGCTCTTTGCCGACAACAAAATCTGTATCAATCCTATCAACTGGACTACCGATGCCACCCCGGCAGAGTCATACCAGGGCTTCACCGCGACGATAGACACCACGATACATACCATCATCGTACAAGGAGTAGACGAAGAGGCGTATTATATCCCGAGCGTTGCCGCCCTACTGCCCAAAGGCAACTTGCACGTATACGAATTTAACCTCTATGAAAATGACCTCAGGCACAATGTAGAGCAACGCATAGAGGCATACCGCGCTGCACAAGACAATCAGAACAAATCGGCCCGATAATCTACCAGCCACACATCGCCCTCTTTCACAAGATTGAGCAGCATCGACAGCGCCGCATGTTCTTTACCCCTGCGGTCTTTGACGAGCACCTTCCCCTGCACGACATTGGTCGTGTCGTCGGGCATAAGTATCTGTGCATGCGTCACCTTGAAACGCGCAGTTCCGTTGCGCAGCTCATCATCTTGGCTTCCTACCCACTCGGCAAAAAGGTCTATCTCGGGAGCCGATTCGGGTGTGGCAAGCATATATGCCTCGCTAAAACGAGCATGTATCATATTGTCGGCAAACTCTTTGGCCACCCGCAACGGCTCATTCTCGACAGTCTCCTGCCGCACAAACCACAAGCACGGTAAAGCTATGGCTATAAACGCCAATGTCAGTTTTATAGCCATAATTTGCCGGCGGCGGCGCTTTCGCAAACTCGTTTTCTTCTTTTTCTTTTTTACCATAACGAGTGCAAACTTACGAAAAGGAAGCCACAACCGCATCCCTGTCGATGCAAAGAAATGTTACACGACATCGCTACCGTTCACTATATATGGCAACGCTTGCGTCAGAGCAACGTCGTATTCGGGCGCCAATACTTCATTTTGCGACAATTGTATGTGCAGGGCCTCGTACCTGGCGCATAACGCATCGTATGGACGTATATCATAGTGTATCATGCTTCTACGATAATCCCCCTTCAATGCTATATTCAGGTCTATCTTTTTCTGTTCTTCTTCCGTAACGGGGCGATACCCCAATAAAAGTTTCTCAACATTCCAACGATTATGCTCTACTATCGAGAGAGTTGCTGTCACCTCGGGCGTAAAACATTTTATGGCATCGCTCTTGGTGCTATCATATCCGACAGAGCGCAACTTGAAAGGTATCGAGTTGGCATTATATATATTAGACCACTTATTCTGTATCGATAATCTCGTATTCCATTTTTCATCGAGCTCACTAACCGGGAACGTAACGGGAATATTTCGCTTAGAGTTATAATAATCATAGACATAATTAACCCGCTTAGCATATTTCACGTAATCATATTTTACATCGAAACATTCGTTCTCCATACCAAAAGGCAGAATATTTGCATACCTCGATACAGGATTGCTTTCTCCGTTCTTTTTATCGTAAAATCCCGCAGTCATCAAAAGGGTTGTCGCACTCTCGCGTTGGAATACCCACACTGGTATTTGGTTGCGATATAGCTCATCGGGCAGGTACAGCGATGCCGCAAGGCTCTCACGCTGGCGGTTAAAGCAGACAGCCACCGTCAACAAGTCATCTGGTTCCTTGCTCCACTCCGTCAACAGAGCTTGCACGGCAGGCGACTCCAAACGGCCGTTGACAAACTGCCACTCTACATCGATATAATCTTTATAATCTTCTCCCAGATGCGCATAAGCATCCGACGGTCTCTGCCTACACTCTTTACCGGTAACGCTATCTATATAACGACTGTGCGACTGCTCGAAGAGCGCTTTGTAACGACCTTTGAAGAATGCCATCTCCTGCTCCATATTGGCATCGATAAGAGTAATGAGAGTTTTGCGGCTTTTATCGCGGACAAAGTTGGGATAATGCGCCACATGCGCAGCCTCTATTGCAAGGGCTACCCCCATGCGACTCATCCCCACGATGACAAAATGCACCCGCCGAGGAGAATTGTAACACAACGGCTCTCGGTCGAGCGATGGATAATGAAGAGTCTCATCGTTGTTACGTCCTGCCACCAACACCTTTTGAGCCCAGGTTTCGTAATAATTGAAGGGACGCAAATCGATATATGTTTTAAGCCATTGGGGAATATCGGCCGATTGCATAACCGTGAAGGTTGCCTGATACTCCAACAACAAATTACATTTCAATGGAGCTTTTACACCACAACGATGCCTCCAAAACAATTTTTCATACCAACTCTTCATGCATTCACCCAACATGAAAAGAGCATCTATATTGAGCGAATCGTGAGCCGGTTCTTCCTGTCCGTAACTATTGGGCTCACCAAGGAGAAACACTTCGCGGGCCTGCGGGAAACAGAGTTTCCGCATAGAGTCGGCAGCCGTACGGCTACCATAGACGACAACGACACGCTTGAATTGTTGGGGCGATAGTTCCGAACGCAATTTCATACGCACAGCTTCTACATCGCCCGCCGTTTGCAACAATATATCACAACCAGTATATTGCTTGGTTTCAAATATCTGACGGACAAGGGCAGGTACCATATTGTCAAATCCGAGTATTACTACGTGCCTATACATACGATAATATATCAAACCGTTGCGCACACGCTCTACCCGGCGCTCTATGATATTGGAAAAAGTAGAAATAAGCAACCCCGACATAAACAAAGAACCTGTAAAGCTGATTATCAAAGCCAGCCATCGCACATCGTTGTGCGCAAGATGCTGGTTACCGGGGTCGACGAAATGATAATATACTGCCCATACAAAAGAATATGGACTTTCCTGGGATTCTTTTGTCGCCGACACAGTCTCCACGTGTTCTATGGGGTTATCGTCTAACAAACGATGAGTATCGCCTCGCAATATCCACCCGGCAAAACCCCATAATATACCGAATATCAATACCACAACCGTAAGGAGGACCCCGATTTGCGAGAAAAGGCCACTCGTCAAAGTGCGGTCTAACGGACGCAATATGCTCTTGCTCAACCCACAAAGGATTCTTCTCCAAAAGTCACAAACAGCCCATATCACTCGGCAAAAAGCATCATACATCTTCTGCATACCGTTTGGAAATTTCAAAGCCCAACTTTTTTATCAATCTCAATGTCTCCATTGCAGTATGACGGTCATATTCTTTTTCGCTCTCAGGCAACTCGTCATACGGTACTAGGCCGGGGTGTTGTTTGAGCATATCATTACGGCTTTCACCATATTTCCATCCCTCAGCCATACGGCCGGCAGCCCACAC
>UQMR01000068.1 GCA_900542255.1 uncultured Porphyromonadaceae bacterium | reverse complement strand
TCCGTAGATAATACCGTCTATCAACGAAAATCCGTTGACAAAACGGTTGAAAGCAAAAGAAGATACCGAGCGCACGATAGAGAGCGGGCGCGTAATCTTACGCACATTCTCTATCAGTCGTATCTCCTCTATGGCAACCTCGGCTTCGAGCATACGGCGACGGCGGCGCAATTCGTCAAAACTCATACCTCGTTGCTGCGGAGCAGTTTGCCGCAAATCGTTTTCATTCATAGACCTATCAGATTTGAGGGTTTTCCGTATTATCGTCCTTGTCATCGAGCAACACGCGCGAGAGAAAACGAGCGATAGGGTCGAGAATCCAGCGCCGGCGCATCATATACACCAACCCTATCAGAAGGAGCATGACAACGCCCATAATGACGCCGGCCCACACAATCCCTACACACGACTGCAAGAGTTGCAACAGCGCCACAGAGAAATAGCACACGGCAATGACAGCAAGCAATATCGTCACCATCAGAAATACCATTGCAGCCAATATGATACTCAGCTTCTCGGTTCCGAGAAACTTAACCTGCTCTATGCGCAAATGCAGATAACGCTTGACAGTCTCTATCAAGGCATCGACAGAAGATGATTCAGCCATGGCAATCTATGCTACGCAACGCAGCCTTGCCCCGCACTGCCGGGAAAGGAGGGTAGTACCGACAGAGAAAGAGGCAAGCCTGCTATCGCACTATTATGCAACGGGAGCGTTGTTTTCTATTTTTTTCACCAGCTCATCGATATCCTCCTTTTTAAGAGAAATACCCTTCTCTTTAAGGAAACGTACTATGCGGGCACGTGTATCTTCCCCTTTTTCGGGAGCCATCAACAAACCTACTATGGCACCTACGGCAGCTCCGCCGAGAAAAGCCAAAACAAATTCCAATCCTTTCATAACCATCAGAATTAAAAGATTTATAACTCATTATATGCCTACCAACCTATATCGGGCGTGATAGGCACGTGTAAAGATAACAATTATTCGGAAAAGAAAGCCGGCGCGATGCGATTTTTTCTGCCGGCCGGGCCTATAATCACAAACAATGCGCCGTATAGGAGAGGAAAAACAACATTTTTCACAATAAATCGTAAAGTAAGAAACATGTTGCCGTCACACGCACAATTGCCGAAAAATTTCATTAAATTTGCAAACCAATAAAGAGAGCCGACATGAGCGAAAAATCTTTACTCGACAAGCTGAAAGACTTACAGTTACGGTTTCAGGAAATAGGAATGCTCATCACCGATCCAGCGGTGATAGCCGACCAAAAACGCTATGTGAAACTATCCAAAGAATACAGCGATTTAGAAAAAATCGACCTCGCAACCAGGCAATACGAAACATTACTTCGCAATATCGACGAAGCCAAAGAACTCCTCGAACACGAAACAGACACCGAAATGCGCGAAATAGCCAAAGAGGAGTTAGAGACCAGCAATGCCCGGCTGCCCCAGATAGAAGAAGAAATCAAGCTGCTCCTCGTCCCGGCCGACCCCGAAGACGGGAAAAACGCCATCGTAGAAATACGCGGCGGCACAGGCGGAGACGAAGCCGCCATATTTGCCGGCGACCTATTCAGGATGTACGCCAAATACTGCGAGTCGAAAGGCTGGAAAATAAGCGTATCGAGTTACAGCGAAGGCGCATCGGGAGGCTACAAAGAGATTATCTTTGCCGTCAACGGCAACAACGTATACGGCACCCTGAAATATGAGAGCGGCGTACACCGCGTACAACGGGTTCCCGCCACCGAGACACAAGGACGCGTGCACACCTCGGCTGCCACCGTAGCCGTACTGCCCGAAGCCGAAGAGTTCGACGTAGAGATAAACGAAGGCGAAATCAAATGGGACACCTTCCGCTCGGGAGGCGCAGGAGGCCAAAACGTCAATAAGGTAGAGTCCGGCGTCAGACTTCGGTATGTATGGAAAAACCCCAATACCGGTGTTTCCGAAGAGATACTCATAGAGTGTACCGAGACCCGCGACCAACCCAAAAACAAAGAGCGCGCCCTCGCCCGCCTGCGCACATTCATCTACGACAAAGAGCACCAGAAATACATCGACGACATAGCAGCCCGTCGCAAGACAATGGTTTCGACAGGCGACCGGAGCGCCAAGATACGCACCTACAACTATCCGCAAGGCCGCATCACCGACCACCGCATAGGATACACCATATACAACCTGCAAGGATTCATGGACGGCGACATACAAGACTGCATAGACCACCTTATCGTTGCCGAGAATGCCGAGCGGCTGAAAGATAGCGACCTATAACAACAACCTATGCACGACCCCATAAACCAAGAGGAAAATGAACCGACAAGAATTATTTGAAAACATCCGCCGCAAGGCATCTTTCCTTTGCGTAGGACTCGATACCGACATACGCAAAATACCGGCCTGCCTGCGTGACGACAAAGAGGCCATATTCACATTCAACAAGGCCATCATAGATGCCACTGCCGACCTGTGCATTGCATACAAGCCCAATTTGGCCTTCTACGAGAGTATGGGACTCGCCGGATGGGAAGCATTCGAGAAAACAGTACAATACATACGCAGTCACTACCCCGACCAATTCATCATCGCCGATGCCAAACGCGGAGACATAGGCAACACCAGCGAGATGTATGCCCGCAGCTTCTTCGAGCAACTCGACATCCAGGCCGTAACCGTAGCCCCATACATGGGCGAAGACAGCGTGAAGCCTTTCCTAAACTACTCCGGGCACTGGGTTATCCTGTTGGGACTGACCTCAAACAAAGGCTCCCACGACTTCCAGCTCACCCCCGACGCCGACGGCGAACGCCTCTTCGAGCGCGTGCTGCGCATATCGCAAACATGGAGCAGCACCGACAATATGATGTATGTAGTAGGAGCCACACAAGGAAAACTCTTTGAAGACGTACGCCGCATCGTACCCGACCATTTCCTTCTCGTCCCCGGGGTAGGAGCCCAAGGAGGCAGCCTCGAAGATGTAGCCCGATACGGAATGAACAATATGTGCGGACTGATTGTAAACTCTTCAAGACAAATCATATACGCCGGCAACGACGAGCACTTTGCCGAAGCCGCACGCACACAAGCCCAAGCCGTACAGAAACAGATGAAGCAACTTTTACAAGATAAAGGATTATTATAACCCGGGCAGAAACGCCTATAAAAACGGAATCTATGAAAAGTATTAAAGGAACAAAAACAGAAAAGAACCTGCTCACCTCTTTTGCAGGCGAAAGCCAGGCTCGCAACCGCTACACCTACTTTGCAAGCGTAGCAAAAAAAGAAGGTTACGAACAAATCGCAGCCATCTTTGAAGAGACTGCCAACCAAGAGAAAGAACACGCCAAACGCATGTTCAAATACCTCGAAGGCGGCATGGTAGAAATAACGGCGTCATATCCCGCCGGTGTCATAGGTACCACGGCCGACAACCTGCGCGCTGCCGCAGCCGGAGAAAACGAAGAGTGGAGCAAAGACTATCCATACTTCGCCCAAGTAGCCCGCGAAGAAGGCTTCCCCGACATTGCTGCCATGTACGAAAACATCAGCATCGCCGAGAAAGGACACGAAGAGCGTTACCTCGCTTTCCTGAAAAACATAGAAGAAGGCACCACCTTCAAGAAGGCCGGCAATGCCGTATGGCAATGCCGCAACTGCGGATTTATATACGAAGGCGAAGAAGCCCCCAAAGTATGCCCCGCCTGCCTGCATCCGCAAAGCTACTTTGAAGTAATGAAAACAAATATGTAATACCCCAATAAAAACGATTTTAATAGGTATCAATTATGCAAACCATTGACAAATTCAATTTTGCCGGTAAAAAGGCGATTGTACGGGTCGATTTCAATGTACCCTTGGATGAGAACGGTAAAATCACCGACGATACCCGCATCAAAGGCGCAATGCCTACATTAAAGAAAATTTTGGCCGACGGCGGCAGTGTTATCATCATGTCACACATGGGCAAACCCAAAAAGAATCCCGACATGAAATACTCCCTGAGCCAAATCGTAGATGCTGTGTCGGAGCAACTGGGTGTAAAAGTAAAATTTGCCCCCGACTGCATGAAAGCCGATGAAGCAGCAGCTGCATTGAAACCGGGTGAGGCTCTGATGCTCGAAAACCTGCGTTTCTATCCCGAAGAGGAGGGAAAACCGCGCGGTGAATTTGCTACCGACGAAGAAAAAGATGCCGCCAAGAAAGCATTGAAAGCATCACAAAAAGAGTTTGCCAAACACTTGGCTTCGTATGCCGACTGCTACGTAAACGATGCTTTCGGTACGGCACACCGCAAACATGCCTCGACGGCCGTCATCGCCGACTACTTCGATGCCGACCACAAGATGCTGGGCTACCTCATGGAAAAAGAGGTAAAAGCCGTAGACAACGTGCTGAAAGACATCAAACGTCCCTTCACAGCCATCATGGGCGGCTCTAAGGTATCTACCAAAATAGGTATCATAGAAAACCTCATGGACAAAGTCGACAACCTCATCTTGTGTGGCGGTATGACTTATACTTTCGCCAAAGCTCTTGGCGGCAAGATTGGCAACTCCATCTGCGAAGACGACAAACTCGACCTTGCACTCGACATCATCGCCAAAGCCAAGGCCAAAGGTGTAAACCTCGTATTGGGTACCGACTGTGTTGCTGCCGACGCTTTCTCCAACGACGCACACACACAAGTTGTCCCCGCCAATGACATACCCGACGGCTGGGAAGGTCTCGATGCCGGCCCCGAAACACGCAAAGCATTTGCCGACGCCATCAAAGGAGCCAAAACCATTTTGTGGAACGGTCCTGCCGGCGTATTCGAGTTCGACAACTTCACCGCAGGCTCACGCGCTATCGCCGAGGCTATTGCCGAAGCTACCCAGAACGGCGCTTTCTCCCTCATCGGCGGCGGCGACTCGGTTGCCTGCATCAACAAATTCGGCATGGCCGACCAAGTATCTTACATCTCTACCGGCGGCGGCGCATTGCTCGAAGCCATCGAGGGTAAAATACTTCCGGGTATCGCAGCCATCAAAGGCGAATAATCCCACATACGCACAGGCAACCGGGTAGAGGTGCTGCGAGGCACCGCTACACTCCACGCCAAGCGTAAAGACAAAAAATCCGAGGCAAATGCCTCGGATTTTTTTTATTATGGCAACAGCCGGCGCTGCGCCTACTACTTCACCGTAAACGAGGCACCGGCCGAGTGCGCTGTATATTGCGGTGCATAATAACTTGCCAAAGTGGCTATCCCGGCCTGATAGATACCGGCACGGTCTACATACACCTCATACTCTATCACCCGCTTGCCGCGAGGCAGAAAGTCGAAGTGGAAAGCCGTGACGGCATCGGTAGGCTCCCGATAATAACAGATACCCTCGCCGCATTCATATTGCGGCAACGGCTCTACGGGTTCGAAACAAGCCGGACGCGAGTCGGTGAGCGTTACAAACTGCATATCGCGGTCGACATACAGCACCATCCGCACCAACACCCTGTCGCCTACCCTCAACGAGGCGGCATCCACAGGTACAAGCACACCGTCACGACGGGTGAAATAGTCGCGGAGAATATTTATCTGCTCGTTGCCCTGCGCCTCTATGGCACTCATCTTATCTTCGTATTGCCAATACAACGCCCCCCACGAGGGATGTGAGGCATGGTCATCTATAACGACTCGGGCATCGGAGGGAGTAATGGCCTCGCCGCTGCGCACATATTTTTCATATCCCAGCGTCTGCTCTATGGCCACAGGCTCGGGCAGGCGCGTTCCGCCCCACGTAAGGCGCGTATTACGCCCCTCGGCTACCCAATCGCTACCCGACGTCAGCAAGAGAGCGACAGCATCGAGCGTCGAGGGCACATTCGCCCACATCTGCGTCTGCTTCTGCATCAGCAGCCACTGCCGCATGGCATCGAGCTCGGCCGTGCGCGGGTCTATCAACTCAAAGGCTTTATATATGGCGCACTGCACCTGCACGGCACTGTTGCGATAGAAATAGCGGCTGCGGTTATGTGCCCAAAACATCCCTTGCGACGATGTCGTGAGGGCATACTCGCGCAGCGACTCCACAATCTCACGCGCCTCCTTCTCATAACCATAGCGGAAAAGAGCGACGGCGGCATAGGCCTTCTCTATCTCACTGTACGTATGCCATTCGGCCAGTACCCAACCTATCAACTGCTTGTGCAATGCGAGCGCCGCACCAGCAACAGGCACATCGCGGTAAGCACTGCGCGTATATAAGTAACACAGTTCGTCATACGACACGCCCTTGGGTTGCTGTCCGTTGCGGAGACGCACCAGCTCATTGTCTACATACCTCAACGCCTTCATCTCCATATCGGCCACATCGGTATCATAGGGCATTTCGCCCCACCCCGAGAGGCGTGAGAATCCCTCCAACAAGTTCAGCGTAATAAAGAACGATGGCGGCATATACTCATACCAGCCCCATCCGCCCGAGGCAAGCTGCATCTCCTGCAAGCGTCGTACGGCTGCCGCAGCCAGCCGTTGCGAACGGTCGGTATCGAGCAGGGTGGCCAACTGCGACATACGCCCGGTATCATCGGCGGCATCGAGCACCCACGGAGTCTGTTGCAACAAAAGTTGTTTCAGCTCCTTGTTTTGCTCCAATTGCGAGACAAACGAAAGTGGCTTTTCGCCTCGTTCGGCACGCTCTTTCCACTCGCGCAGGGCATCGGCTATCGTTCTGTTCTGCACGGCGATGCCGTGTGCCGCCACATTTGCATAAAGCGATGCCATCACCGATATGGTGCTCCTGTCGAGAGGCTCTGCCAGCGGAGACAAGGCCATAACGGCATACCACACCGGATTGTCGCAATACTCCAACGTCACACGATTGTTTCTGAGCGACGGGCGCGACATCTGCTGCTCCATGGCGTCAAACACAATAGTCGTATCGGCCGCATCGGCCCCTATATAGAAAGGCAGCGCCTCGGTCACCATCGCCGTAGCCGGCAGCACGGCAACGAGCTGCTGCTCACCATCGGCATAAAGCGGCGTGGCAGCTCCTACCCTTACCCCCATTACCGAGAGCGACTCGGGCACCTCTACGGCAAACTGCACCGTAGCCACGGCATGCGCCTGTGCCTCGAAAGGTAACGTATCGGTACAGAGCACCTGCTCATTCCCGGGATTATACAACGTTACATGGGCTATCCCTTGCAATATAGTGTCGGTCGTATTCTGCACGGCAAGAGAGAGTTGCAGCTTGTCACCCTGACGGACAAAACGCGGCATATTGGGAGCGACCATAAGAGGTTTGGATGAGATAACCTCGGCATCAAACCTGCCGTGCAGCAATGCGGGCGTTATGGCCAGCGAGAAGAAATTCCACGTCGTATTCACATCGGGGAGCGTAAATTCTATCGCCACACGCCCCTCCTTGTCGGTTACCAGATGCGGATAGAAGAAGGCCGTCTCTGCAAGATTCTCGCGATACTCCACCTTTTCGACGCTCTGTCGCATCGTCTCACTCTCTTCGGCAATACGGCTCATTTTCTTTTCAGTTGTTCCATACGCCTCCTCTCGGGTACTCTCCATATCCATGGCCACCATACCATCGGGAGCCGCCATGCTCCGCATCACGCTGTTGGAGGCCAGCCCATATATCATGCCATCCATATACAAACCATTCAAACCATAGGTATTCAAGCTGATACAGGGTACCAAAGGGGTCTTATACAAGGTAGCGTCATTGGCATAGGAGGCATAGAAAGAGACATCTTCACCCGCCCTCCACGAGGTCTGCCACTCGGCATCGCCTCCGGGAGAAGAATAGAGCGGGTCAAATAGCCACCGATGCTCATACAAGGCGTCCAACGAGGCATCATACAACTCTGCCATAAACAAGGCATCGACCGGCCGGCCGGCTGCCTCGCGCACGGTGAAACGCCACGTCTCGTGCGACCCGGGCTGCGTCTTATCGCGGAATGTCTCGGGCACAATAGTCAGTCTATAATCGGGTTCGCGGCGTTGTACGACAAGTCCGCCGTTATAAGTAAATCGGCCTTGTGCCGAGAGGCGTGCTCCCCTATATACGACCCCGTCGCGCACCAATACCAACGCCACCCGCAACGATGTCCCGTATTGCGGCAGATAGGGTATCTCTATGAGAGCCATGCTGTTGTCTAACGCTATGCGACGGCACTCCACCACCTCATCGCCATCGACGACCGTATAAAAAAGAGAAGCATCCTCAAACGACGACCCTACGGCAAAACGTGCCGTCTCGCCGGGCCGTACCGTCTGCTCCGTCTCGGGAATCCACAACGGGACCGATACCGGCGGGCGGACATCATCGGTGCGATAGAGTACAAAATGCGCCGTCTGCTCTACCGGTCGTCCCTGCATATCTACGGCTCGCGCCACACAACGGTAAGCACCCGAGGCAAAGGTACTCCACGGCAGCGACAAGTTGGCCACGCCGGCCGGCAGTTTTGCCGTCCACACTGCATCGCCTTGGGTTTGCAGTTTATCCAAAGAGCTCCCTACCGGACCGTCGGACAAACGATAGAGGCTGACATCGACCTCCACAGGGACCGTGTTGCCGTCACTGTTCTTGACCGCAACGGCTATATCGCCGGCCTTGTCGCAGCGCACCATGGCCGGCATATCCATCACTATATAAATCGAAGCGTCCGAAACGACAACCGTCACTTCATCTTTTTGGCTTTCACCGGTCGATGATGTCACCGTTACCGTCACCCCGAAACGCATCATCGCATGGCGCGCAAGGGGGTCGTCGGCGGCTGCCTCGGCACAGAAGTCAAGAGAGAAATTACCCTGCCCGTCGGTCTGTGTCGTACCCTCGGCAACCGTCTCGGCCTCGCCGCCATACCATCCCCAATAGAGAGGCTGCCGCACCACCGTATACGTGACATCCGACTGCGGCAGCGGCACCCCCGAATAGGTCGCGGCAACACCCGTAACAGTTACGGTATCGCCAAAAGAGAACGACCCCTTTATGGGATTGCAACGCACCTCAAATTGCGGACGCTTATACTCACTCACCATCAGGCTGCGACTATCCTCAGCCTTGCAGTCATCGTCGATTGTCACCTCGGCCGACAAGAGCCACATTCCCGTGAGGAGCTCCTCGGGGAGCGACACCTCGCCATGCACCGAGCCATATCGGTCGGTCACAAGTGTGTCGCGCCACAACTCTTCGCCATTGGCGCCGTCCAGCGTGAGGCGCACTTCGGCTTGCGGCACGACCTCGCGCACACCTTCGTCGAGGCGGTATACTATCGCCGAGAAATAGAGCTTCTGCCCCGGGCGATAGACCGAGCGGTCGGTAAAGAGCGATATATTCATATCGCTGCCACGATAAAGTTTATACCCATACACCGAGACGGGCGAAGCAAAACGGTCTTCGCCATCCATGACAAAGGCCCTATACGAACGTTCCATATCTATCGACATGCAACATACACCCATCGTATCGGTAACGGCCGACTTTACGCGGTTGCCCTTGTTGTTGCAGAGTACGACAGGCACCCCGACAGCCGGGTTACCCGAGCGGCTGTCCACGACAAGCAGCATGGCCTCATCGGAAGGCGACGAAAGCGACAGCACCATATACCGCGATACGGTGAAAAAGAGCACATCGTTGTCCTTTCCATCGGCATCCATTTTAAGGGCATAACATCCGGGGGGAAGAGCCGGCAGCGACAGCTGCGCCCGGTGCGACACGAATGTGAGCGTATCGCTCAGCTCCACCCTACCGTGAGCAACCTCGCGGCCCTTTGCGCGATTGTCGTTGAGATAGGGTATATTCTCGGTAGGGAGTATCCCCTCGCAATGTATCAGAGAATAGCTTATCTGACGTGCATTGCTATACTCTACCTCCACCTTCGTCACGGTATCGGGATAGATTACCTGCGGCACAGAGGCACGCACGCGGGCATAAGTCATGGTACGGCACATCTCGCGCAGGCAGTCGGTACGATAATAGTGCGGGTAACGCTCTATCCATCTATTCAGCGTATCATAGAGCTGTCGCAACACATCATACTCGTTGCTGTCGGCCTGCCAACGAGCCCGGTCTATAACAGCCTCTATCACAAAATCCTTGTCGGCATAGTCGGCTATCAACCGTTCCAGAGAGCGACCATAAAGCGCCTCATCCATACACACCTCGCGGGCATACTCCAAGCGCTCCAAGTTCCACATGAAGAGAGCCTCCTGCGACTTGTCGCCGGCATGAGCTTCCAACATCTCCTTATAGAGTCGCCAAATGTCGGGCGACCCCGCTCCTTCGGGAAGGGTATCTCTCACAAACACATCGGCCGAGGCATAGAAAGGCTCCGGCTCGGGAGGCGTTCCGCGCCCCTGCGAAGGTCGCATACGGGAAACATCGGCATACAAAGCAATAGCCCTGCGGGCTGCATAGTCGTAAAGCGTAGGATTAAACAGCAATGCCTGCCTCCACGCCTCTTCATCGGTCATATCCTCATCCGACACCTCCATCACCTTGCGATAAGCCGACATTGGGGTAGCTTGCAAGGCCTGCGACGGAGAGAGAGCAAGGCCCAACAAGGCCTCTACCGTATCGCAATAATTGAGTGTAGCCCACGTCTCCATATCTTTGTTATCGGGGATATAGGAGCGCGAACGCACCTTGTAGGCATTGTGGTTATAATGTTGCATATACAAGTCGGCCAAAAAAAGATGCAAGATACTCTTGTCGGCCTCATTCTTACACGAAGCGGCAACCTGCAAGATACGGTCGGTCACAACAGGCATACTGTCGGCATCGATAAAGAGTTGCGAGACAGATTCTTGCACTATCGCCGCAATAATTTCCTGCGAATTGCCACGTTGCAACGCTTCGCTCAGTCTCTTCCGGGCATTTTTCATTGTGGTACGAGGTTCTTGGCGTAACTCTTGGGGTGTAACATCATATACACTATTGGCTACAACCCATACCGCCATACTAAAAAATATTACTGACAATAAGGCAAAGATAAAACGGTTGGTACGCATAACTATCAAGATTTGCCGTTTGGGTTTCTATTATTTCCACGTCATGCAAACTGCAAGCATTCTCCGGCTTATAGCTGCTGATACTTTTATGTTTATTAGACTACACGTATCGGTACAGGTTTAATCCGGCAACCCTCCGCGACATGCAGTATAGGCCCCACCCATTTCTCTTCCGGCTGCCACGACTCCATGCCATCACCGCTTGCCCGGCACACCAGATACAGAGCCCGAGAGCCCTTTTTGCAAAAAAGGGCTGCAGCAAGGAGTTTATCTGCTACAGCCCTTTCTTTTACCGACAAAAAAAGTATTATAACTCCAAGTCTCCGTTCAGCACCTCATGCCAAGGCAAACCCTGCTTGGCGAGCTGCTCCATAAACGGGTCGGGATTAAACTCCTCTACATTATACACGCCGGGACGACGCCACTCACCTTTGAGGAACATCATGGCACCTATCATGGCAGGCACACCGGTCGTGTAGCTTACACCTTGCGTACCGGTCTCCTTGTAGGCAGCTTCATGACTGCAATTATTATATATATAATAGGTCAAAGGCTTTCCGTCCTTGCCTATACCGCTGATGCGGCACCCGATGGAAGTCTCGCCCGTATAGTTCTCTCCCAGCTCGCCGGGATTGGGCAAAACAGCTTTCAGGAATTGTATAGGCACTATCTCCATCCCGTTATAGTTGATAGGCTCTATGCTTGCCATACCTATATCTTGTATTACACGCAAATGAGTGAGATACTCCTCGCTGAATGTCATCCAGAAACGGGCACGCTTGATGGTCGGGAAGTTTACCACCAACGACTCCAACTCCTCATGATATATCAGGTACGACTCGCGTGCACCTATATTGGGATAGGTAAGCGGCTTGTGTATCTCGTGAGGTTCGGTCGTAACCCACGCGCCATTTTCATAATAACGCCCCTTCTGTGTCACCTCACGGATATTTATCTCGGGGTTGAAGTTCGTGGCAAAAGCCTTGTGGTGGTCGCCCGCATTACAATCTACGATATCGAGATAGTGCATCTCCTTGAAGTGGTGCTTGGCGGCATACGACGTAAATACACCCGACACACCCGGGTCGAAACCGCAGCCCAAGATAGCCGTAAGACCGGCTTTCTCGAAACGCTCACGGAAAGCCCACTGCCATTTATACTCAAATTTTGCCTCATCTATCGGCTCATAGTTGGCCGTGTCGAGATAATTCACCCCACATTGCAGACATGCCTCCATAATCGTAAGGTCTTGGTAGGGCAATGCTACATTGATGACAATATCAGGACGATGTTTCTTGAACAGTTGCACCAGCTCCTCCACATTATCAGCATCCACATGATCGGTTTTGATGCGGGGGTCGCCTATCTTACGGGCGATAGCATCACATTTCGATTGCGTGCGGCTGGCCAACACAACCTCAGTAAATACATCAGGATTTTGGGCTACTTTATGGGCAACCACAGTGCCTACGCCACCGGCGCCAATAATAAGAACTTTTCCCATTTACAAATATTTCTTAGTTATTAATAGTGTACATTTCATACGGCAGGCATAAGCGACCCGCAGCCCTATTTCCTGCCCTTTTTACGTGACAAAGATAGTGAAAGGCGAGAGCAGAGCCAAACGAAAACGAAGTTTTCAAGTGCAGGCTTTGCCGAGCCGCATCCTATCTTATCAAA
>UQMR01000067.1 GCA_900542255.1 uncultured Porphyromonadaceae bacterium | reverse complement strand
CCGTTGGGGGGTAGGGTGAAGTTGAGATGGTCAAACAAGAGCTTGTCGCCGTAGGCTTTTGCTACGTCGATGGCCTCTATCACCTTGTTGCCGAGGCGAGGACCGTTGGGGATAAATATTTCGAGCTTCTCCTCGCGTTCTTTCTGGTCTTCGTTGAGCAGCTTGTCGTATGAGTTAAGACGGGCTTTTCCTTTTGCCTGCCGTGCTTTGGGAGCCATACGTACCCACTCCAACTCGCGTTCGAGGGTCTTGCGGCGTTTGCTGGCCTGTTTCTCTTCCATGGCGAGACGTTTGGTCTTCTGGTCGAGCCACGAGCTGTAATTGCCTTGCCAGGGAATACCTTCGCCGCGGTCGAGTTCGAGAATCCATCCGGCAACATGGTCGAGGAAGTAGCGGTCGTGCGTAATGGCGATAACCGTTCCCTTGTATTGTTGCAGGTGTTGTTCGAGCCAATCGATGCTCTCGGCGTCGAGGTGGTTGGTAGGTTCGTCGAGCAGCAATATATCGGGTTGTTGCAGGAGGAGGCGGCACAGGGCCACGCGGCGGCGTTCACCTCCCGAGAGGAATTTCACCTGTTGGTCTTCGGGCGGGCAGCGCAAGGCGTCCATGGCACGTTCGAGGCGGTTGTCTAAGTTCCACGCGTCGGTGGCGTCGATGTGGTCTTGCAACTCGGCCTGCCGTGCGATGAGAGCATCCATTTTGTCAGGGTCTTCGAGCACCTCGGGGTCGCCGAAGGATTCGTTTACCTTCTCATATTCGGCAAGGATGTCGAGTATGGGCTGTACCCCTTCGCGCACTACCTCGATGACTGTTTTCTCGGGGTCGAGCTTAGGCTCCTGTTCGAGATAGCCCACCGAGTAGCCCGGCGAGAATACGACCTCGCCTTGGTACGATTTTTCTACGCCTGCAATAATTTTTAGCAAGGTCGATTTACCCGAGCCGTTGAGACCTATGATGCCTATCTTGGCTCCGTAGAAGAACGAGAGGTATATGTCTTTGAGTACTTGTTTATGGGGAGGGAATGTCTTGCTGACACCCACCATGGAGAAAATTATCTTTTTGTCGTCTGCCATAAGAGGTTGTTTTTTAGAGTAAAACAATCGGTTTTTATTTTGAGCCGGCGGCTTTGGTGCGGTATCCGCAGTTGATATGCCCTTTGATGATATTGTTGAGCTTGCCTTTGATGAGTTGCTTGCGTATGGGCGAGATATGGTCTATGAAGACGCGCCCTTGCAAGTGGTCGTATTCGTGTTGTACGACACGGGCGAGGTATCCTTCTATCACTTCGTCGTGTTCGGCAAAATTTTCATCGAACCAGTGTAAGTGAATCTTCTCGATACGGCTTACCGACTCGTGTATCCCCGGCAGGCTGAGGCATCCCTCTTCCGACGAGGTCTTCTTGCCATCTTCCACGACTTCGAGCGTGGGGTTTATGAGGGTCATTTTTACGCCGGCCAGTTCGGGGAAAGATTCGGCGCAGGGGTCAATGTCGATGACGATGAGGCGGATAGAGAGCCCTATTTGCGGGGCGGCAAGGCCTATGCCGTCAGAGGCATACATGGTTTCGTACATGTTTTGTATCAGTTCGGCTAAGCCGGGGTATGTGGCGTCGATAGGTTCTGCCACTTTGCGGATGACGGGATGTCCGTATAGATAAACGGGTAATATCATGGTCGTGTATTATACTTTTTACTTTCGAGATAACTTTGCAAGATGATAGTGGCGCTTATTTCGTCTACGAGGGCTTTGTTGCGGCGTGCCATGCGACCGATACCGGCATCAATCATGGTGCGGTGGGCGAGGACCGAGGTAAACCGCTCGTCGTAAAGCTCTATTTTCATGTCGGGCATCTGGCGGTGCAGTTGTTTCACAAAAGCGTTGACGTAGCGCATGTTCTCCGAGTCGGAGTAGTCGGCCTGTCGCGGGTATCCTACAACGATACACTCTACGGCTTCTCGCGAGGTGTAGTCGCGCAAGAAGTCCATGAGTTTGCTTGTGGGGACGGTTGTAAGCCCGTTGGCAATGATTTGCAGTGTGTCGGTTGCAGCGATGCCGCAACGGGCGCGTCCGTAATCGATAGATATGATGCGAGCCATGATGCAAAGTTACGGTTTTTATCATGAATATCCAATTTCTCTCTCCTCTTGTGGCTGATGAGCAAAGAATATTATGCCGCCGGATATAAAAATTACCCGGTTGCCGCCTGGCGGCAACCGGGTAATGGTATGAACTATTGCGGGTAACGCAGTTTTTAGAATTTTACTACGCGGGCTACTTCGGTTCTGCCGTCGGCGGTGGCAACTTTTACGATGTAGCATCCTGCCGGGAGTCGGTTCATGTCGAGGGTAGAGATAGCACCCTTGACGTTGTTGAGCAGACGGCCGTTGAGGTCATATACGTAGACGGCAGAAACACCATCGGCAAAGTAAAGCATGTTCTCTACACGGGTATTGATGATGAGTTTGCCTTTTGCTATCATATTTTCAACTCCGCTCTTGTCCCATTCGAGAGTAGCGGCTTCGCTCAGTGCACCATATTCCGAGGTAGATATGACGCTGAAAAGAGCCTCTTCGCGGTCGGCTACGTCGTAGCTGAACTCGTTGGTGGTAGAGAATCCTGCAACCTCATTGTCTACCAGGATAACGTAGCAGGCTGTGGCTTCGGTAGTATTCCATACAAGGCGTTTGTTGGCAAGGTCGTACGAAATATTATCGGTGGCAGCCGGTACCGAGAGTTTGGTGGTAGCATCCCAGTCGTCGTTGCCTTTGAGGACGTTCTCGCGAGAGTAGAAGGCAACCTCTTCTTCGGTGAGGGTGGTAGGACGGCTGTCGGCCAGCGTGTCGGCTACAAGGATTTCGTTTTGTGTAAACGAGAAGTCGGTGCGACGGCTTGCGGTAGATACGGGATTACCGTTGCGGTCCATGCTGTTATACTCGGCCATCAAAGCCGGTATGGCCGACATCGTTGTCCAACCTTGGTCGGTGGGAACGAGATTCATCTGAGTGTTGAGGTAAACTACGCGCGGTGCGTTTTTCCACGGACGACCCAAATAGAAGTCTTTGTTGCGCGACGAAACGCCGTCGATGGTACAGCTCTCAAATACGTAGCCGTAGGTGTTGTTGATGTCGGTAGACGCTGCCGAGATACAGTTGCCCGAGCGGTCTTCGATGTAGATGAGACAGTTCTCGAAGTAGCATATTCCATCGCCGAAGATAAAGTCGACCGTACCGCGGATGTCGCAGTTGATGTAGTATTGGCGGTCGCTGCCGGTGTTGGATGTGAGGTGCGTATCTTGGTATCCGGTGAGGCGGACGTTTTTGAAGACAGCTTTGTCTGAGTAAACCTTCAATGCTACGGCCTGGCCGATGTTCATACCTGCCGTATTGGATATGGTCATGTTCTCGCAGTAGAAGTTATCGGCGAGGATTTCCATGGTTTGGCTGGTCGATGTGCCGTAGGTTATTCCGCCCTCGGTGAGACCCGAATAGTGGCTGCCTGTGATGACAACGCCTTCGAGGCTTTGTCCGATGAGGCTTACGTGAGATTTGGTAGACGACAACGAGGGATATTCGTTATATGTACCGTTTTTAACGAATATGCGGAAGGTTGTTGCATTATTCTCGGGAACAGCATCGAAGGCCGATTGTATGGTCGTGCCGTTACCTGTGCCGTCGGCAGCTACTACGAAGTCATAGAGAGCGGCTTCGACAGCAGGACGTTGGCGGGTGGTGAATGTAAGGGTAAATGCCTCGTTGGGACGGTCGTAGTAGTCTACTAAGGCTCCGGCCGAAACTTCGAGTGTGTATTGTGTCTCATATTTGAGGTTGGCGTAGGGAAGGGTCACTACGTTGCTCAGGATGTTGGGCGTAAGTTCCTTACCGTTGAGGATGAATGAGCCTGTGGAAGTCTTTACGGGTTTACTGAAAGTGAGTTTGATGTTGCCCGATGTGGCTACGTCCGTTGCATTGGCTTCGGGGGTTGAGGCTGCAAGGGTAGGAGCTTTGCCGTCGTCGGCTGCTGCTGCGTTGTCGAAGAACTCATTGACGGTGATGTTGTAGAACCAGAAGTTGACATCGTCTTTGGTTATACGTATGACGGTTTCGTCGCTCGAAAGGGCTGCGGCACTGCTGAAACTGATAATATCGTTGTTACCTATGATGACTGTTTCGAGAGTGCTCCATGTGCCGTCAGAGGCTTGTTTTTGTACGAAATATTTGTGGGGCTCGCTGCCGCCGCCGCATTGTATCTTGAAGGTAAGGTCGCCAATGGTGCTTGCCGGCAGTTGTACATAGTCGGTTTTGAAACCCCAGCCGTTCGAGCCGCGGTCGCGGGCGCTCGATACGTTGCCGAATGTGATGTCGGCTCCGTTGACGTTGATGGTGACATTGCCCGGTTCTTCACCCTCTGGGAAGTCGGTAGAGTTGGGTGAGTAAGAGTAGAGTACTTCGCCGCTGTAATCGCCCTTGCTTATGATGTTGTAGCTTGCTCCGGCAAAGCTGTTGCCCGATGCGTCTACGATGGCTCCCTCAGGAATGGTTACGGTGTACTCGGTAGCAAAGGCAAGTCCCGATACGGTGACGTACAGAAGGTAGTTTTGTGAGCTCGATACGGCAGGAACTACCTCTATATCGTTGATGGTAATGGGCACATCGCCAGCCTGAACCGGCTCGTTGAATACGAGGCTGAATGTTGTTGCCGTGGCATAGGTGCCGCCATCGACGAGAGTCGTCTCTACGAGTGTGGGGGCTTGGGTGTCGGGAGTCGTATATTCGGCAGTGGTCTCGGCCAATGTGGCTTCGCCCTTTTCGTTGGCAAATGCTCCGGCGGGAACGACGAGTTTATACTCGCTGTCGGTAGCGAGGCCGCTGTAAGCAAGTGTGGCAACCGAGCCGTTGCAGGTGATACCGCTCTCGGGGATAACTACATCGCCGAGGGTGATGTCGCCCGTACCGCGTGTGATGTCGCAGGTAAAGGTGAGGTCGATGGTGCCTTCAACGGGGATAACCGAGCCGGTAGCCGGTGCTATTTGCGTTACGGCGGGAATTGTGGTAGCCGACGAAACCATACCGAAGATTTCGATGTCATGCAGGTAGAAGTAGTTGGAGTTTCCTACCGGGAGCATGATTTTGAAAGTAACGTTCTCTTGTGAGCCTTCGGGAAGGGTTACCGTAACTTCTTCGCCGGCACCGGTGATGAGGTGTTCGGCTTCGAGAGTCCATGTGCTGCCGCCGTTGGTAGAGTAGTAGAAACCGAAACCGCGGTTGTTACCGGTGGTAGAGCCTTTGATTACTACTTTGGTGACCGATGCAAATTCGCCGAATTGGATGGTTGCCGTTTCGGGTTTCTTCTGCATCTCCAATGCGCCGGGAGTTGTTACTCCGTTGTCGTTTTTGGCTACATAGTCGGGTTTATACACGCAATCGACCCACGAAAGGGTAAATTCCTCTCCGTAGATGGTAGTTGCGGTAGTAGGATTGGCGAGTTCGCCTTGGAAGTTGTTGACGTAAAGCGATTCCTCGCTATACTCGGCATTTTGTGCGTGCAGGGGGAGTGTCAAACTCAGGATACCCAGCAGGCAAAACAGTTTGCTCTTTTTCATGGTGAAATCCAATAGTTTTGTTGATAGTTATTTTGTTATTTAATTGTCGCGCAGTAGTAAATTCATGCAACGGAGCGTTTCATGGCATTGACTGGCAAAAGTAGTTATAATCCCTCTGATTGTGAAACGTTATGGCGTCATTAACTATTGATAACATATGGCGCTGTTTCCTTTGTAAGAAAACAGCGCCATGCGTGCATTGTGTATTGTGCGGTTACATGCCGAAGCTGATGCCCGACAGTGTGCCGTATACGGTGCTTACGATACCGAGCAGCAAGATTCCGGCTACACAGATGACGAGCCCTATGCGTGCCGACGTATCGCTCTTGACGGGTGCTATGGGATTATCGTTGGGGTTGATAAACATAGCCTTTACCACCAATAGATAGTAGAAGAGCGATATGATGGTGTTGAGCAATGCAATGAGCACGAGGATGTAGTATCCGGCGTGTACTGCCGATGTGAAGATAAAGAACTTGCTGAAAAATCCTGCAAAGGGCGGGATTCCTGCCAATGAGAACATGGCGAGCATCATCGTAAGACTCAGCTTGGGGTTGGTTTGGTACAGCCCGTCGTAGTCGTCCATGCTCACCTTGCCGGTTTTGTTTTCTATGGCGGCTATCACACCGAAAGCGGCAAGGTTCGAGAAGATATACACAAGAATGTAGTATACGAGAGCTGTCATACCTTGTGCGCTGCCGGCCATGATACCCAGCATGATGTAACCGGCTTGCGAGATAGAGGAGAAGGCGAGAAAACGCTTCAAGTTCTTTTGTCGGATAGCAAATAGGTTACCGAGGGTGATGGTGAGTATGATAAGCGCATAGAGTATGCCTTGCCATATTTCGGGCGAGGGGCTGAATGTCTTGAAGAGTACCCACAGGAACGCAAAGGCAGCGGCTCCCTTGGATATGACCGAGAGATACGATGTAACGGCCGTAGGACCTCCTTGGTAAACGTCGGCTGTCCACAGGTGGAACGGAACCAGCGATAGTTTGAAACCGATGCCCGAGATGATAAACGTGAGGGCTACGATAAACAGTGCTGTGTTTGCCGAGGCTGCCGTGGCTATGTCGTCGAAGTAGAGCGACCCCGTAATGGCATAGACGAACGTGATGCCCATGAGGAAGAGTGCCGACGAGAAGACGGCGGTAAAGAGGTATTTGGCTCCCGACTCGTACGAGTCGCCGCCTTGTTTGTTGAAGGCTACCAATGCTGCAATGGGGAGCGATGCTGTTTCGAGGCCGATGAAGAAGATGAGGAAGTGTCCCGACGAAATCATCAGGTACATGCCGAAGAGGGTGAAGAAGAGCAGTTCGTAGAACTCGCCCCGGCGTATCTTGCAGGCTTCGCTGTTGATCCACTCATGTGCTTGCAGCAGTATGAGCAGGGTACCTATGTTGAGTATCATTTTCACCATCGTTGTCATGGGTGTGGAGACAAACATTCCGCCGAAGAGCGTGTGTGTCTCTGTGCCGGGGATGCAGCTGATGGCTGTTACGGCGATGAGCAGTACACAAGCAATGGCCGAGAACCATTTGTCGAGGAAACGCGACGGTGCAAACAGGTCGATGAAGAAAAGGAGTACCGTCGCCGCCAAAAGGAGCAACTCGGGTTGCATATACTCCCATATCAAAGGATATTGTGATAAATCCATATCTAGTGTGTATTATGATAATCTTTCTATAATGACATTAAGGCTGTTGCTGATGAGTTGTGAAATCCATCCCGGGAAGAGTCCCAAGCCTGCTACGCCTATGATGAGCGTAACAGCCGAGAAACGCTCCCACCATGTGGCGTCGGTGAGCTCGCGATGGTGTTCGTTCTGCACCTTGCCATAAAGCAGCTTGCCTACGACGCGCAGGATGTAGACTGCGGTTATCACGATAGAGCAGCATGCTATGATGGTGAATACGCGGTGGAACGTATCGCTGTGTTGGAATGAGCCTACGAAGATGGTCATCTCGGCAACGAATCCGCTCAATCCCGGCAAGCCCAGCGAGGCGAGACCGGCAATTACGTAACATACCGACAGGAAGGGCATAATCTTCATCAAGCCTCCCATTTCGCGGATGTCGCGGGTGTGCGTGCGTCCGTATATCATACCGATGAGGGCAAAGAAGAGTGCCGTCATAAGACCGTGCGACAGCATCTGCATCACAGCGCCCGTCATGGCGGTGTTGTTGAGCATGAGGATGGCGAAGAGCACCAGTCCGCAGTGGCTTACCGATGAGTAGGCATTGATATATTTGAGGTCGGTCTGTACGCAGGCCGAGAAGGCTCCGTAAACTACGCTGATACCTGTGAGGATGAGGAATATCCACGACAATTCATTGGCGGCAAACGGCATGAGGTAGATGGCTACTCTGAAACAGCCGTAACCACCCAGTTTCATAAGTACGCCGGCATGGAGCATAGATACTGCGGTGGGTGCCGATGCGTGACCGTCGGGCGACCATGTGTGGAACGGGAACATGGCACCCAGCACGCCGAAGCCCACGAATGTGAGCGGGAAAAGGAAGTATTGCCAATTCTCGGGGATGGCGTTGTTGTGTGCTATTTCCAGAAGGTTCATCGTATAATTGCCGTCGGCCGACGAGTGGTAGTATATGCCTATGATACCCAGCATAAGCAGTGCCGAGCCACCCATAAGCATAAGGGTAAGTTTCATGGCCGAGTAGTTTTTCTTGCCGCTGCCCCAAATGCCTATGAGCAGGTACATGGGGATGAGGGCTACCTCGTAGAACATAAACATGGTAAACAGGTCTATCGAGATAAAGAAGCCGAATACGCCTATGGATAGGAGTATGAGCCATAAGAAGAACTCTTTCGAGAGCGGTTCTATTTTCCACGATGCGAAGACGCCGGCAAAGACGATAATTGCCGACAGCAGCAGCATCGTTACCGATATACCGTCTACACCCACGGCATAGTGTATGTTGAGTGGCTCATACCACATCATAGATGCCTGGAAGAGCATCTCTTCGGTATTGCCTGCCGCGCGTTCTGCAAGAAATTTTATGAGCGTGTAGATGGCGAGCCCCAACTGAAGGGTAGAACCCACGACAGCTACCGTTCGTATTTGCTTCATGTCTCTTGCAATGGCAAGACCTACCATCATCAAGAGCGGAATAAGTACAAATAATGATAGAAAATTCATAGTTCTTTGTTTTTAATTCGTCAGCCTTCGGTTAGAAGCAACATATTGTTATAATAGCTATTACCAATGCTCCGGCAAGGAATATCCAGACGTATGATTGTACGTAGCCCGATTGCAAGCCTTTGATGCGTGCCGAGACGCTTTGTGTGACGTTGGCAAACATGTCCATCGTGCCGTCGATGATGTGACGGTCGAACCATGCTATGGGGCGGCATATCAGTGCGAAGATTATCTTATGCGTTACAAATTGGTATATTTCATCAATATAGAAGCGGCGGTAGGCTGCCGTGTAGAGCGTGCGCATCGAGTCGGCCATGGCGCCGGGCTTTCTGTTCTCCTTCAAGAAGAGCCATGTGGCAAGGGCGATAGCTACGACGGCAACGATGATGCTCGTAGTGGCGACTGTGGGGTCGAGGTGGATGTGGTAGGCTTGGCCGTTGACGCTGACAAACTCTCCGAACGGTATGAAACCGGCCACGCATGTGATAGCGGCGAGGATGATGAGGGGTATTGTCATCGTAAGGGGAGCTTCATGCGGCGTATGGTGGCTGTAATCGGGTTTGTTCCACCAGAAGATGCGGTAGTAGAGGCGGAACATGTAGAATGCCGTCAGACCTGCGACAACCGTCATCCATATGCCCCAGAAGAGGCTCTTGTTCATTACCGCTGTGAGTATCTCGTCTTTGCTGAAAAATCCCGAGAAAGGCGGTATGCCGGCGATGGCAAGGCAGGCAATGAGGAATGTGATGTGCGTTATGGGCATGTGTTTGCGCAGGCCGCCCATTGCCGACATTTCGTTGGAGTGTACGGCGTGTATGATAGCTCCTGCACCGAGGAAGAGCAGGGCTTTGAACATGGCGTGCGTAAAGAGGTGGAACATCGAAGCCATGTAGCCGAGGCCGGCATGCAGGTCGGTGTCGCGGGCAACGCCGAGTGCTACCATCATGAAGGCGATTTGCGAGATGGTAGAGAAGGCGAGTACACGTTTTATATCGCTTTGTACGCAGGCTACGATGGCGGCATAGAGAGCCGTTACTGCACCTACGACCGTAATGAAGTCGAGTACCTCGGGTGTTACGCAGAAGAGCGGGAAGAGGCGTGCTACCAGGTATACACCGGCTACTACCATCGTAGCGGCATGGATAAGTGCCGAGACGGGGGTGGGACCCTCCATAGCGTCGGGGAGCCAGATGTGCAACGGGAACATGGCCGATTTACCGGCACCGCCCATAAAGATGAGTGCCAATGCCCATGCGGCTACCGAGCAGCCGAGGAACGAGGCTCCTGCCGTCTCGGTGATGATGGTACCGGGAGCGGCTGTGAGGGTGGCGAAGTCGAAAGTCTTGGTGTAGAACGACAGGATGAGGATACCTATCAGGAAACCAAGGTCGGCAAAGCGGGTAACGATAAATGCCTTTTTCGAGGCCGATACGGCTTCGGGTTTGGTGTAGTAGAATCCGATGAGCAGGTACGACGATACGCCCACAAGCTCCCAGAATATGTACATCTGGAATATGTTGGTGGCTACGACGAGGCCGAGCATCGACATGCTGAAAAGCGACAGGAATGCGTAGTAGCGCTGAAATCCTGTCTCACCGTGCATGTAGCCAAGGCTGTATATGTGTACCATGAGCGATACCGTGGTGATGACAACGAGCATCATTACCGATATGGGGTCGAGGTAGATACCCAGGTCGATATGCAGGAATTCGGTAAATCTGAGCCACTCTACGTTGAAGGCCGTAACGGGCGGAAACTCACCGTCGATGCGCGGTTGTGTAAAGTATTGGTAAGCTGTGGTGTAGGCGATAGCCGTGCACACAATCATACTCAGTGTGCCTAAAATACCCGCCATGCGGGGGCTGAGCTTGCTGTCCAGAAGGCCCAGCAGCAAGAACATTGCCAACGGCAGTAATAAGATGATAACTGTATATTCCATAGCGGTATCTTAGTATTTCATATCGTCGAGTTTCTCCGGGTCGATTTGGCGGATGTGACGGAAGATGTTAATAATAATGGCGATGGCGATAGCCGTCTCGGCAGCTGCGATACCGATAGCGAAAAGGGCGAAAATCATTCCCTCCATGGCATCGGGGAAAAGGTAGCGGTTGAAAACGGCGAAGTTGATATCGACTGCATTGAGCATGAGCTCTATGGATATAAGCATCATGAGCATGTTTTTACGGGTGATGAATCCGTACACGCCGGCAAAGAACATGATGGTGCTGATGATGATGTAATATATCATAGGTGTTTCCATAATCTCTTTATTAGCGTTTGCGGGCAATCATGATGCCTCCAATGATACATGCGAGTAACAACACACTGATAGCCTCGAAGGGGAGAAGATACTGGAATTTCTCCATCCCGATAAGGGCGTGACCTATGGCTTTGACGTCGAGTTCACCTCCTGTGAGGGGGATTGTTTCAAAGGGATAGGTGACAAGGGCATACGTGCATACTGCCGTTCCGGCAATTGCGAGTATAAGCCCGAGAATGCGTTTGGTTGCGCTTGCTTGCGGTGTGTTTTCTCCCGGGTGCGATGTGAGCAGGATGGAGAAGACAAAGAGCACAAGGATACCTCCGGCATAGACGGCGAGTTGCACCGCTCCGAGGAATGTATAATCGAGCATAAAGTAGATACCCGCCGTGGCGAAAAGAACAAACAGCAAGTATGTGGCAGCCCGAAGTATGCGGCGAGTCGTGACGGTAAGTACCGAACATATCACTATCACTATCGCAAGCAAGTAGAAAATAACCTGTTGAGCTAATGATTCCATATATGAGTATTATTCTGATTTTTCTTCTTTATTCGTTGGCTTGGGTTCGGGGCGATAGTTGAGTTGTTTTACCAACTTTTCGCGTGTGAACACGGCTTGCTCGAAGTCATTCGTAAACTTGATGGCATGGTGTGGGCATGTCGATACGCAAAGCATACAGAATGTGCAGCTGCCCAAGTCGTAGATGTAGCGGTCCAAGACACGCTTTGTCTTGCCGTCTTCTGTTTCTACTTTTTTCGACTCGATGCGTATTGTTCCGTTGGGACAGTTGTTTTGGCATATCCCGCAGGCAATACATTTGTGGTTACCTTCTTCATCATAAATGAGGTTGAGCGTAGCTCTGAATCGCTCCGGTATGACAAGCGTTTCCCGGTTCTCGGGGTATTGTTCGGTAACTTTGCGGCTGAAAAAGTATTTGCCTGTGATGCGCATGCCGTGCAACAGGCTGCCGAGTCCCTGAAAGAATGAGGTGAAATAGTTATTATTACTTCCCATAGGTTGCTGTGATAGAGTATCTATCTCTCTTCGTCGTTATACTTTATAATTTTATATGTAACGAGCTGTGCCCGTTTTGTTTTATCCATCTACTTTACCGCCTAAGATGTCGAGCAACTCGTTTGTAATGCTTTGTTGGCGCAGTTTGTTATATTCGAGTTGGAGCTCGTCGTGGAGTTTCTTGGCATTGTCGTTGGCCGATTGCATTGCCAGCACGCGGGCGGCTTGTTCCGAGGCGCGGTTTTCGCCGATGCACTCTTGTAGTGATGCTATGACTGCAAGTGGCAGTACGGTGTCGAAAATCGTTGCTACGTCGGGCTCGAAGATGTATGGCTTGCACTCGTTATGGCCCGAGGAGGTTTCGGCTACGACAGGCAGCATGGTACGGTGTGCCACGCGTTGGCGACCGGTGCTGATGAAGTGCATGAACACGACCTCTATCCGGTCTGTTTGCCCACTCAGGAACAGGTCGGTGAGTTGGCCTGCCATTTTCTCTATCTCTTCGCGCGTGCTTTTCGAGCTCATGTAGGGGGTGGTGGCTACCGATACCCCTTCGATGCGTAGTTTCTTGGCTGCCGACACTACCTTTTTCCCGATGGGATAAAGGGTGATGGCCGTGACGCCCTCTTCTTTGAGGCTCGCTATCCTGTCGAGCGCATGTTTGAAGAGTGTCACGTTGAAAGCTCCGCACAGACCCTCGTCGCTGCCCAATAAGACGATACCCACATGTTGCAGGGGGCGCTCCTGCGCGAGTGGGGAGATGTATTCGCTATCGGCAGCCAACAGATGGTCGATGGTAGATTGTATTTGTTGGCGGAAAGGCACGACACGCTGCAAAGCCTGCATGGCTTTGTGTAATTTGGCCGATGAGATCATTTTCATTGCGCCCGTAATCTT
>UQMR01000066.1 GCA_900542255.1 uncultured Porphyromonadaceae bacterium | reverse complement strand
GAGCCTTCGCGGGTCATGCGGCATTTCTCGATGTTTTCGTCCCAGTCGGCGGGTACGTAGTTCCACGTGGAGCCGTCGACTACGCCGATGTGTACGTATACATCGCCCGAGTAGTTGTAGAGAGGCGATGATGGTGCAGCCTCAAAAATAATTTTTCCTTGCTCGTTGGCATTGAGTGTGGCGGGAACGGTTGATACTGTTCCTTGTGCCGAAGCCGCAGTTATGCCTATGAAGGCAAGGATAAAAAGCAGTAAGTTCTTTTTCATGTCGAGGTTTTTTTATATTAGTTTGTATGTTTGTCTCTGTGTAGTATTAGCTGAGTGTAGCGGCTTTGTCGGTTTCGGTTTTTATAGCCGTTTTCGACTTGTTTTCTTGCGATGGTATAAAACGATGTGTTTTCTGTGTCGGACAAGTAAGGTTTTGCGTTTTATGAGTGTACCGGGATAATAACAAGGAGGCGCACATATACGCCTCCTTGTTATGTATGTGTCAATAATGTTTATTGCAATGTCACATTATAGGTGTAGGAAGTCATGTCAAGTGTGATGACGTATGTACCGGCATCGGGGAGTGTCATTGAACCGCCGTTGGCAATCAGAGTTCCTCCCATAGCAGGATTTTGGTCTTGGAGTGTATTTCCTAATACGACATTCCAGTCATTGTTGTCTATTGCCGATTGGGGAGCGACTTTCCAGTTGCTTAGTCCGGTTACGGTTACTGTCATGGTGAAGATTTCGCCGTCGGTTGTTGTAAACGGCCAGTTGGCAGCAGCCGAGAAGTCCCAAGTGGGGAGGTCTCCTATCAGATAGTATGCACTTTCTATGGGGAGGGCTTTGGGTGTAACGGTTGCAGCGAGTGTGTTGGAATAGAGTTCTATGCAACGTTCGCTGGTGCGTATAACGGCTGTCAGTTTCGAGTATACGGTGTATGCTTGTGCTTTGCTGCCGCAGAGGCTTTTGACGGTGGCGTCGAGCTCGGCGGTAGCAATCTTGGCGGTGTTGCCTTCGATGGTGACAGGGATAGTTACCGAGTTGCTCATATCTTCGGCTGCCGACATGGCTAAGGTGTACTCGAATGATGCATTTGACGGCAATTCGGGAGTTGCACTGAGGTCTATGGTGAAGGCTTCAATGGAGTCGGCGCTTGCGTCTGTTATAACGACGGGTTGCGCGTATGCTTGTGCCTTGATACTGATGGTTGCTTGTGCGGGGTCTTCCGGCTCGTAACCGAAGGGGTCTGCTACCGGAGTATTGTAGTCGGTACATGCCGACATTGCAACCATACCTGCGAGCAACGTACTTAATATCGAGATGTTTTTCATTTTGTTTGCTGTTTTGTGGTTTGTTTTTTGTTCAGGAGCGACGGCTTATACCGCCGCTCCTTGTTTTGTTACATTATTCTTTGGCAAAGAAATAGTAGTTGCCGTCGATGTCGTTGAGTACGACTGTGTATGTACCGGCTTTTACAAGAATGTTATTGCCAGACTTGATGGTCGAATAGGGGAATGAGTCGCCGCCCCAGCTTACATCCCATGCACCGTTGGCGCGGAATTTGGCCTCAGTATCGGCATCGAATGTGACGGTCGTTGTCCATATGTGCGGGTTGGTCATGTTGAAGGCGTCCATGCGTATGGGATTCTCGCCCCAGTTTTCAAATGCACCCACGATTTCTATAAAGTCGTAAGATGCGGGTGTTACATCGGCTTTTTCTATGGTACAGCTTTCTTGTCCCGTCAGCGAGTTGGTGGTTATCGTGTAATAGCCGCTCTCGTCTACGGCGATGTTGCCTGAGCCGCCGTCGTTGTGTACCAAGCCGTTGATGGTGCCGTCGGAGCTACCCCATTGCTCGTCCCAGCCGCCTACGACGTTGATGAGCTTGAAGCCTACGCCTGCCTCGAACCAGCCGGTGTATGTGAACTCGCCGTAGCCGGTTATTTCGTCATAGCTGTAATTTTCAACGAGGCTCAACGGTATAAGGGTTGTACCTTGTGCATTGGCATCGTTTGCCCAGTCAATGTAACCGATGATGTAGTGCGGTTGCGGGAGCATGTCTTCGAGCAACATGTAGTAGGGTTGCACGCGCAGTTTTATTACGTTTGAGTAGCAGGGGCTTACGTGCGGGGTGTCGCCATTGGCCGTTGTGGTAGAGCTTGTGAGGAAAGCGCGCAGGCGTACATAGATGTCCATGATACCGGGATTCTCGTCGACATTCTCTCCTTGCAGCAGGGTTATGGCTTCGTTCATCTCACGGGTGTTGATGGCTATTTTCTGTGCGGCACCTGATGTGCTGAGCTCTTGGTATGAACCTTCGGTGAATTGCTCACTGAAAGATACTTGTGCATAGTAGGTTGTGGCGGCTGTGAAGCCGAAGTCGGGTTGCATACGTACGGTGAGTGTCTCCATGACGCTGTCGGCGTCGGCCGAGCGCAGTACGTATACGTAATCGTCGTAGGCCGGTTCGTTCAGCACAAAGGTGAGTGTGCCGTCTTCTGCTGCCGGATTTATGATTATTTTCTCCTCTTCTTGGCAACTTGCTAACAATGCCATGCCCAAGACGCAGGGAATAATATATTTTATATTTTTCATACTATTCTGTTTTTAAGGTGTGGTGTTAATATCCTTCTGTTTGTACCAGATTGGGGTTGGCATTCAACTCCGATGCGGGGATGGGCAGGAGGTTGTACTTGCTCTCGAATGTGGTACCGTTGGCCGAACCGCCTTTCCAGTCCCAGTTGTAGTCGGTGGAGCCGCCAAAGCGATTGTAGCGGATGAGGTCCATACGACGGCGGCCTTCGAAGTAGAACTCGCGGCACCATTCGTCGAGTATGATATCGAGCGTTACGACGGGGAATGTGGCTGCATTGGCACGGATGCGCAACTCGTTGACAGCATTGCGGGCTTCGGGTTCGTTGCCCATTCTCATTTGGGCTTCGGCGTATGTGAGGTATGCTTCGGCCAGACGGAAGAAGGGTACGTCGGTATCGGGGATCTTTTCATCGGATACGGCTCCGCCATCGGCGCGAAGGTTGGTCCATTTTGTCACGCTGTAACCGTCGGTGAATGCCGAGGTGTTGGTGATGACGGGGTTGCGGCCTTCGGTGTAGAAGATGAAGCGGTCGTCGCTGCCGGTGAATTTGTCGCTGAGGGCTTTGCGGGCACGTATACCGCCCCAGCCGTCGATGCTACCCCAATCGGGCATGCCGCTGGTGTGTGTGGCTGCGATGAGGAAGAAGGAGCATCCGTAGGATTGTGTCTTGTCACCGTCTTGACGGATGGGGAGTATGATTTCTTGCATAGCTCGGTTTACGCCGCCGGCAACGTCATTGTCGGCCATGAACAGGTGCTGGTAGTTGGGACAAAGTTCGTAGGATGTTTTCATTACCATGTCGGCGTAGATGGAAGCATCGTTGTAGCGGTTTTGTCCTACATATACCTCGGCATTGAGGTAGAGGCGTGCCAGCAGTAACCATGCTGCGGCGCGGTCGGCGCGGCCGTAGGCTGCGGTGCGGGGCTCGCTCATGTCGTTGGGGATGGCTTGCAACTCTGTCTCAACGAAGTTGAACAAGTCGGCGCGGCTGCTTTGTAGCGGGGGCTCATCGAGTACTTCTGTTACCAAAGGTACGTTGCCGTAGAGGTCGAGCAGATAGAAGTAGTTGAGCGCGCGGATGAAGCGTACTTCGGCACGTTGTTTTACAGACTCGGCATCGGTCATGCCCTCGGTCATTTCGAGGAAGTGGTTGCACAGCGTGATGTCGAAGAAGAGGCGGTAGTAGAGGCCTTGTACGAAGGTGTGCGACGATGTCCATTGTGCATAGTTCATCTCGGGTATACCTACGTCGCCCCAGCAGCAGTGTGCCTCGTCGGTGGGCAGCTCGTTGAAGTCCCACATCATGCGGTAGAAGGCACTCTTTCCTTCGTCGATACCCATAGAGCTCAGGTCACCGTTTCCGTCGGGACCTCTCATTCCGGTAAATCCGAGGGTTGCATATATCTTGGTGAATACGGCTTGCTGGTCAAACTCTTGTTGTACCTGTGGGTTGATAGGCGTTACATTGAGGTCGTCCACGCAAGAGCTCAGTCCGGCAGCCAATGCTATCGATGAGCAGAGAATGATATTTTTGATATTTAGTTTCATGGTTGTTGTTTTGCGTAGTTTGGATTAGAATTCAAGTGTAAGGCCAAGCATCGTTGTGAGCGGACGCGGATAGATGTTGTTGTCTATACCTCCGTCAACTTCGGGGTCTAAGCCTTTGTATTTGGTTATTACAAACGGGTTTTGTACAGTGGCGTATACACGGCCGCTGACGGTTTTGCCCTTGAATGAGTAGCCGAGCGTGATGTTGTCGCAGCGGAGGAACGAAGCGTTTTGTACGTAGTAGTCGCTGGCGTAGTAGTCGCCTTGTCCCAGGAATTGGGTGTCGAGTGCCGATACGGGTCGGTTCGAGAAGAAGCCGAGGGTCGAGTATACTTCGAGACCGGCGTTGCCTGCATCGTTGTCGTTATATACGTAGTTGCCCAGTGCTGCGCGCAGCGAGAAGCTGAAGTCCCAGTTTTTCCACATCAGTTTCGAGGTGAAGCCCATGGTGACGTCGGCTGCGGGGTTCTCGTAGATGTATTTGTCTTGGTCGTTTATCATACCGTCGCCGTTGCGGTCTACGAAGAGGTTCTCAATGGGTTTGCCGTTTGAGTCGTAAACTTGTTGGTATACGTAGAATGAGCTGGCGGGGTAGCCTACGGCATGTACTTTGATAGGCGAGCCTGTACCGCGCGATGCGTTGCCGGCGGGTACGTAGTAGCCTTCGCCGCTACCGGTTGTCAGCTTGGTGATTTCGTTGTTGTTCCATGCTACGTTATAGCCGAGTTCCCATGTCCAGTCGTTGGTTTGTATGGCGGTAGCGTCTATCGAGAATTCTACACCTTGGTTTACCAATGAACCTACGTTGCTGATAACGCTGGGTGCGAAGTTGGTACCGGCCGATACGCTTACTACGTTCAACAGGTCTTTGGTTTCGCGGTAGTAGTAGTCGATGGCACCACGGATGCGTCCGTTGAGGAAGCCGTAATCGAGACCGGCGTTATAGGTGGTTGTCTCTTCCCATTTCAGATTGGGGTTGTATGCGTCGGGACGGGCGAATGCGTAGTAGATGTCGCCGAAGGGATAGAAGGCGTGGTCGGTGCTGGTGGTGTAAATGGGCAGGTATGGATAGTCGCCTTGGTTGATGTTTTGTTGACCGGTAATACCCCATCCCAAGCGGAGTTTGAGGTCGCTCAACCAGCTTACGTCACGCAAGAATGCTTCGTCTTTGATGCGCCATGCGAGGGCTACCGAGGGGAAGAGACCCCAGCGGGTGTCGGGCGCAAAGCGCGATGTACCGTCGTAACGGATGGTGGCTGTGAGCATGTAACGGCTGAAAAGGTGGTAGTTCAAACGACCGAAGAAAGATACGAGGTAGCTTTCGGTTTTCCATTCGTCGCTCGTGGGGCTGTAACCGTCGAGACCTACGTAATGGTTGTATCCTTCACGGTAGAAGTGTTGCCACTCGTAACCGGCCATGATGTCGAGGTTGTTGACACCGAACTCTTTGGCGTATTGTATGTAGGCATTCAACATCTTGTTTGATTTGAACTGGAAGTCGCTGCCTGTGCGTCCGTGGAGGTGTGCCTCGGCCGATTCGTAGGGGAGGTACAGGGTTTGTTTTCCTTTTGTTACATCGATACCGATGTTGGCATGGATGTGCATGTCGGGAAGGAAGTGCAGGCGGTAGTCGGCTTCGACGTTACCGATGAAGTCCCATGCGTTTGATGTCTCGTCGTGCTGGTTGAGCAGTGCAACGGGGTTTTTGTTGGCTTGGGTGTTGTAGTTGGCTCCATCGTTTACAGACCATTGGTAGTATCCGCCGAATGCGTTGTCGGGGTCACCGTATATGGGTTGTGTCGGGTCGTATGATGCAGCTGCGCCAATGGCTTCGCCGGGGGCGTAGCGGTTGTTGACAATCATACCCTTGGCGTTGATGTTGAATTTCAGATAGTCGTCGAAGAATGACGGGGCGAGGTTGACAGACCCGGTGAAGCGCTCGAAGTTGGAGGTCTTCACGATACCGTTTTGGTTGGTGTAACCGAATGATACGCGGTAGGGCATCCATTTCAGACCGCCAGCGATGGTGAGGTTCTGGTCGTGGCTGAGGGCGGGACGGTAAATCTCGCTTTGCCAGTCGGTATTGGCTGTGCCGAGCAGTGCCAATACGTCGTCTTGACCGGCGTAACGCTCTTGTGCAAAGGCGCGGAACTGGTCGCCTGTCATGACTTGACGTGTGTTGCGGCGCACGCCTACCGATACGTTACCGCTGTATGTAACGCGGGGCTTGGCTCCTTTTTCGCCTTTCTTGGTGGTGATGACAATCACACCGTTAGATGCACGAGAACCGTAGATGGCGGTTGCCGAAGCGTCTTTCAGTACGGTGAAGGACTCGATGTCGTTGGGGTTGATGGTGCTCAGGAAGTTGGATACACCTTTGATACCGTCATTATCGAGGGGCAGACCGTCGATAACGATGAGGGGGTCGTTGGAGGCAGAGAGTGACGAGCCGCCGCGGATGCGGATGGTAGCACCGCCACCGGGAGTACCACTGGTTGTGGTTACGTTTACACCGGCAATCTTACCAACGATCATGTCTTGTGCGTTGGTGGTGATACCTTTACTCATTTCGTCGGGTTCGATGGCCGTTACAGAACCGGTAACATCTGATTTCTTTACCGTACCGTAACCGATGATTACAGCTTCATCGAGCATCATGGCATCTTCTACGAGTGTAACCTCTACCGATGCTGCGGCTTTGATTTCTTGTGCTTTGTAACCGATGTAGCTTACTTTGATGGTGGCTCCTTCGGTTGCTTTCAATGTGAAATTTCCATCAAAATCGGTCATTGTACCTGTTGTGGTACCTACCACGATGGCGTTTGCTCCGATAATAGGTTCTCCGGTAGCGTCTTTTACGTGTCCCATCACGGTGATTTGCTGAGCAAAAGCACCTATTGAGAGACACAATAGCATGGCTACTGCGAGCACTCTGGGGACTTTTAAACTAACGTAATTCATGCGTAATAGATTAAAAAAGTTGTTGTTAATATTTGGTTTTCTTTTTTACTAAAAGGTTAATGGGGCTTTCATAGCATATCAGGTACAAAAATAAGTAGCTTTAACATCGTTTCGTGATTATTTGACAAAAAAATGTACTTTTGGGCGTGCAATCGTTTGCATTATATTTTGATGAAAAATATATTTGTAAAGCAAATTTTTTGCATGATAAGTCGGAAATTTGAATGCCGATTTGCATGTACCTTAAATCTAATACGCCATGTCGTCACATATTACTATAAAAGACATTGCAAAGGCTATGGGTTGCGCACCTTCAACTGTGTCAAGGGCTTTGAAGGATAGTCCCAGTATAAGCGCACCGGTGAAGGAGGCTATACAGCGCTATGCCCGTGAGCATAATTATCGTCCGGATGCTGTTGCATTGAGTTTGCGTAACAGCCGTTCGAACACGGTGGGAGTTTTGCTCCCGCAGATGGTGCATTATTTTTTCTCGTGTGTACTCTCGGGCATCGAAAAGGCTGCCTCAGAGGCAGGCTACAATATCATTGTAGCCCAAAGTGGTGAGAGCTATGAGAAAGAGGTAGCCTCGATAGAGGCGTTCCGCAAGGCGAAGGTTTGCGGTGTCATCGCTTCGTTGGCGAAGGAGACGCGCGATTTTACGCATTTTCGCCGGCTGATAGAGGATGAGGTGCCGCTGGTGTTTTATGACCGTATTTGTCCCGACCTGAATACCTCGCGTGTGGTGGTGGATGATTATACGGGAACCTTCACGGCCGTGGAACATATGATTGTGACCGGTTGTCAGCGGATTGCTTTCTATACGTCGCCTTTACACCTTGAAATATCGAAGAATCGGCGCAACGGTTATCTTGATGCGTTGCGCAAGCATCGTATTGTGGTTGATGATGCGTTGATTTTTGAGTGTGATACGCGTCATGAGGCGATGGAGCTTACGACGCGCCTTCTGAGTGAGGAGCCTCGCCCGGATGCCTTTTTTGCTGTCAATGCCGATACGGCGGTGGGTATTCTGTATGCTTGCAAGAATGTGGGTTTGCGAGTGCCCGACGATGTCTCTATTTGCGGATTCTCTGATGATGTGACGGCCCGTTCTACGGAGCCGCTTCTCTCGATGGTAGATCAGCCTGGTGAGGCGGTGGGAAAGGGTGCGATGGACTTGCTCCTTGCCAAATTGGATGGTACGGGCGACAAGCCTTTTTATAAGAATAAAATTGTGAAAACCGAGTTGATACTGCGCGGTACTACCAAGCGGTAACTTGTGCAATGGATAAAGAGATATTAATACAATAAATATAAAAGAGATAAAATGAAAACGAAGCCAGATTTATCATTTTGGAAATTATGGAATATCAGTTTCGGCTTTTTTGGCGTGCAGATTGCCTATGCCTTGCAGAGCGCCAATATCAGCCGTATTTTTGCGACGCTTGGCGCCGACCCGCATGATTTGAGCTATTTCTGGGTGCTGCCGCCGTTGATGGGTATCATCGTGCAGCCTATTATAGGTACGCTGAGCGACCGTACGTGGACTCGTTTCGGCCGGCGTATCCCTTATCTTTTTGTGGGTTCGCTCATCGCCGTTTTGGTTATGTGCCTGTTGCCCAATGCGGGCAGCTTCGGCATGACGGTGGGTGCGGCCATGATTTTCGGGCTTGTGTCGCTGATGTTTCTCGATACCTCTATCAATATGGCCATGCAACCTTTCAAAATGATGGTTGGCGATATGGTGAACGAGAAGCAGAAGGGGTTGGCCTATTCCATACAGAGTTTCCTCTGTAACGCCGGTAGTCTGGTGGGTTATCTTTTCCCCTATTTTTTCACGGCGATAGGTATCAGCAGCATTGCTCCCGAGGGTGTTATCCCCGACTCGGTTATCTACTCGTTCTATATAGGTGCCATCATTCTTATTTTGTGTGTCATATATACCAGTGTTACGGTCAAGGAGATGCCTCCCAAGGAGTATGCCGAGTTTCATGGTATCAAGGAGAGTGAGAAGGAGGAGCGTCCTAATATGATAAAGTTGCTTGTGCATGCTCCCAAAACGTTCTGGACGGTGGGTCTGGTGCAACTCTTCTGTTGGGCGGCCTTTATGTATATGTGGACTTATACCAATGGCGCTATTGCCGAGACTGTGTTTGACGCGCCTTTCAAGAGTGTGGGCGATACGCTGGTGCTCGATACGGCGTCGAAGCAGTATCAGGCTGCCGGCGACTGGGTGGGCGTACTCTTTGCCGTGCAGGCGATAGGCTCGGTGTTGTGGGCTGTGGTGTTGCCGTTGTTCCGCAACCGTAAGTTTGCCTATTCGTTGAGCCTTGTGTTGGGCGGCATAGGGTTTGTCTCTACGCTTTATATGACTACGCCCTACGAGCTCTTTATCTCCTATTTCCTCATAGGTTTTGCCTGGGCTGCCATGCTTGCCATGCCGTTTACGATTCTTACCAATTCGTTGTCGGGTAAGAATATGGGTGCCTATCTGGGCCTTTTCAACGGTACGATATGTATCCCTCAGATTATTGCAGCCCTTATGGGCGGTTTGCTGGTCAAATGGCTTACTCCGGCCGATGGCATTGCTCCGCAAGATTATATGCTTGTGCTCTCGGGTGTATTGCTCTTTGCCGGCGCACTGTCAGTGTGGATTGTCAAAGAGACGCATGGCGAGGAACAAACGGCTTGAAATATATATACATACATAACTCAATAGCTATATTCTATGAAAAAGATTGCACTTGTAATGACTTTATTGGCTATGATAGGAACGCTTGTGGCGGCTCCTAAGATTAAGATTGACAAGGTAGATCCTCCCTATTGGTTTGCCGGTATGAAAAATCCTTCCTTGCAAATCATGCTTTATGGCGAGGGGATAGGCGATGCGACGGTGACTACCGACGCTGCGGGTGTGAAGGTGGACAGTGTGGTGTGCCTGGATAGCAAGAATTATCTCTTTGTCTATCTGAATGTCGCCGATGCGCAACCGGGTACGATTGAGCTTACTTTGCAACAGAAAGGCAAGAAAAAGTATGTGTTGCCTTACGAATTGCGCCAGCGTGAACGTGCGGCTGCCGACCGCAAGGGGTTTGATGCCGGTGATGTGCTCTATATGCTCATGCCCGACCGTTTTGCCAATGGCGACCCCTCGAACGACAACATCGAGGGCATGAAGCCCTATGTGGTAGACCGCTCGCAGCCCAGCGCCCGTCATGGCGGCGATATAAAGGGTATAGAGGAGCATCTCGACTACTTCAACGAGCTGGGTGTTACTGCTCTCTGGTTTACGCCTGTACTCGAAAACGATATGAGCGACTCTTTCTACGAAGATCGCAGGCAGAGCTGCTACCACGGTTATGCAACGACCGATTATTATAAGGTAGATCCCCGTTTCGGTACGAATGAGGATTACCGCCGCCTGGCCGACAAGGCGCATGAGAAGGGGTTGAAGGTGGTGATGGATATGATTTTCAACCATTGCGGCAGCGAACATGTGTGGTTGGCTGATATGCCGTCGAAAGATTGGTTTAACAATCCCGACTACAAGAACCATTTCGTGCAGACCTCTTATAAGTTGACGCCGCATGTAGACCCGTATGCTTCGCAATACGATTTCAGCCAGATGAACGACGGGTGGTTTGTCATCACGATGCCCGACTTGAACCAGCGTAATCCGCATCTCTTGCGTTACCTTATACAGAACAGTTTCTGGTGGATTGAAAGTGCCGACATCGACGGTATCCGTATGGATACTCATCCTTATGCTTACTATGACGGTATGTCGCAATGGCTCAAAGAGCTCGATGAGGAGTATCCCAACTTCAATGTCGTAGGTGAAACGTGGTGCGAGAATCCGGCTTACACGGCTTGGTGGCAGAAGGACTCGCGCCTCTCGGCTCCCCGCAACAGCAATCTGAAAACGGTGATGGACTTCCACCTCTGGCAGGTTGTCAACGAGTGTTTCACGGAGGAGACAGACGGTTACATGTCGGGGTTGAACAAGGTGTATAACCATTTTGTGTATGACTATCTCTATGCCAATCCGGCATCGGTAATGGCTTTTATAGAGAACCACGATACCGACCGTTTCTTGCGCGACGGCGAGAATGCAACTGCGCTTAAACAGGCGCTGGCTCTCTTGCTGACTACGCGGCGCATACCGCAGCTCTATTATGGTACGGAGATAATGATGAACGGTACCAAGCAGATTACCGACGGATATGTGCGCAAGGATTTCCCCGGCGGCTGGGAGGGCGATGAGCACAATGCTTTCGACCCGGCTCAACGTACGCTTCGCGAAAGCGCCATGTTTAACTATTTGAGCAAGATATTGCACTGGCGTAAGGGCAATGAGGTTATTGCCAAGGGCGATATGAAGCACTTCATTCCGCAGCAGGGGGTATATGTATATGCCCGTATGTATGAAGGGAAGCGTGTGCTTGTCGTTATCAACGGTACCGACAAGCCGGTAGAACTGGCCATGGCTCCTTATGCCGAGGTATTGGACGGTGCAACATCGGGTCGCGATATTATCACCGACAAAGAGGTGACATGGGGCGACAAGCTCTCGTTGGTGAAGCGTGCCGTGCTTATCATGGAGTTATAATTGCAATACGAATAGTCACAGTATGAGCAGGAGCGGGAGGCCGTGAAAGGCTTTCCGCTGCTTTTTGTAGAAGGGCGGCTTATTCTCCGCTGCGCAAAATTTTCTCGTCAGGATGTGGCTGGATATATAGGCTGTGATATGTAACAGCCGGCATCAAGGGATTGGACCGGTGTCGTAATTGGGCAGGGGTGTGGGTTAGATTATTCCTAAATCTTTTGCAACGCGGCATGCTTCGATGGAGTTTTTTACCTGTAATTTGCAGAGGATATCCTGCCTGTGACGGCTGACTGTATTGATGCTGATAGAGAGCGTGTGGGCTATATTTTTACTTGTCATTCCTTGGTCTACGAGAGACAGGACCTGGGCCTCTCTCGTAGATAGTATTTGTGATTTGCTTTGTTTCTCCAACTCTATGACTTGGCCGTTTACGGAGTTTACAATAAGGCATTTGGAGGGTAGGCTGAACGGTAAAGGTGTGTAAAGGCATAGGGCGAGCCATAATGTCTTGTTGGAAGTTGTATGGATATAAAACATCCGATGCCATGCGGGGATGTAGCCTGCTCCTGTTTTTATGCGGATTTTGCTCATGAGGTAGTAGTCGGCGCTCTTTTTCTTGGGTTGCTTTTTAATAAAGTGGTAGAAGTATAATTCGTGCAGATGTTTTTCGGCCAGGTCATCGGGGTGAATGAGTCGGAAGATCTCTTCTTCCCAAATCGAAGAGACTCTATCGTTCGCATTATCGTTGTTCAGGCCGAGCATATCTGAAAATTTCCCGTAATATATGTAGCTGGTATTTGTCCTCATATCGCTTAAAACGGCAATGGCATTCTCCATCTTGGCATAATTGCAGGCAATCTCCTTGTAGGTTTTTAGCAGTTCGTTATAGTGTTGCTGCTCGGAGAAATCTTGTGTGAGAAACTTTTTGCTCAATATTCTTTTAGTATCCATCGGAGTGCGCGATAAATGGTTATTTATAATCATTGTGTATTATACGACAACGACTTACATTTGCAAATGTAATAAGATTAATGATTATTTGTATCGGGTAGCCAAGAAGAGGTGTTGATAATGCCTCTGAATGAATGGCGGAAAGAGGATTGCGAGGAGTATCTGTTCCTGAATTTTTAATAAAAAGAGATATGAAGAAGATTATTTGTTTTTTTTGTAGTTTTTATGTCGTTGCAATATTGTAAAGCGCAGTCATTGGAGAAGATGCTTTAGTTTAATGAGCCTGAGCAATGGGAAAAAGATAAATACCAATAATCAAAAGGACTAAACAACCAATCATTAACCAAATAAAGAATATATGTTCCTATATATCAATATATTATATAATTAGCACGTTTTTCTCATATACTTCAATTAAATTCTATATTTGACTATATCCTACTCATTT
>UQMR01000065.1 GCA_900542255.1 uncultured Porphyromonadaceae bacterium | reverse complement strand
AACCCTCACAGGCGGAACCAGAATCCGAAGTGCTACCATTACACCACCGGACAAGTTTTCTGTTACGGAGTGCAAATTTACAGCTTTTTCTTTTACTTGTATCGCACTGCACTATAAAAATTACATTATTAATATTTATTCACAATTCAACCTCTCCCATCACCATGGCGACACGCCTGTTTTACAAGGCTCTCAATGGCTATGCCAAAGGTTTCTCTCCGGGCAGCGCCGAAGCTACGCTGTTGTAGGATAGGCGCATAAGTGTCTCCATATCGTATTTTCCCGAGGTGGGCGGCATGATGGGTTGGTGTATCGTCAACGTCACTTTGCCGGGGTGCACATTCAGGCCTCCACGGGGCAACAGATGGAATGAGCCGTCGATAGAGAGGGGAACGACGGGCAACGAGAACTCCTCGGCAAGCATAAAGGCGCCGCGCTTGAAGGGGTGTAACCTGCCATCCTGGCAGCGCGTTCCCTCGGGGAATACGACGAGCGACATACCGCCCCGCAGGGTTTGCTCGGCCAGTTGCATGGTGTGTTTGAGTTTTGCCGGGCTCGACTTATCTACCATGATATGCCCTGCGGCTACACAGGCAGCGCCTACAAAGGGGATGCTTTGCAGCTGTTTCTTCATCATCCACTTGAAGTTGTGCCCGAGGTAACCGTATATGAGGAATATATCGAATGCTCCCTGATGATTTGCCACGAAGACATACGAGGTGTTTTTGTCTATGTTCTCACGCCCGCGTATCTCGGTGCGAATAAAGAGTAATATGCAAAAACATCGTGCCCAGAACATGGGGGGATAGAAGCCCCACCAGTTGCGGTTGCCTATGGCGCATCCTGCCATAGTTACAAGTGCGGTTACGATGGTAAGCACTGCCAAGATGGGCACGGCTATGAGCCATTGGTAAAGGAGATATATGTAGCGCATGGCAAAATACGATTTGTCAGAATGTTATACCTATACGGATGGAAACGGCATGTAACGCGTGCTCGTTACGCATCGTCTCGCCGTCGGCAAACGGGGTTATCTGCGTAAAGCTATACCCTACGATGGCATAGGTGCTGAATTGTCGCGACGATGCAAGGTTGAAGCCTATGCCTCCCGAGGCGTATGCCCCGGTATTGTGTACATTGCGGGTGAGCTCGTTGATAGACATACCGGCTTTCAGGTCGAAAAAGCAGAGCGACTTACCGGGCTTGAAGTTGCAACGGAACATGGCGTATACGGGTATAAACATGCGCTTGTGTGCAAACGAAGGATGCACGCCTACTCCCAATCCTGCACACTGTATCATGCCTTTGCGATAGCCTGCATACACATCTATATCGAAGCAACTGCTTTCGGTGCCCGAGAGGTCGATATTTGCTCCTACTTCCGCCCCCAATGCGATAGGTCGCATAAGGCGTGCGGGTGTCTCTATCGCAGGTGTCTCTGTGGTTGTACCCGATGTAGTAATTCCCGATGTTGCGTTACCTTCGGGAAGATTCTGTGCGGTTACTGTTGTTGTCACCACACAAAGCAGCGCGGCAAATGCGTGCCGCCATATAGCCAATAGTGTCTTGCTCATATTTATTTATCGAATTTGCAGGGCGAATTTATACATTTATTGTATAATAACAAAGTATGTAATCATAAGATTTCGAAAAGTGGAAATCATGAAGTTCCATCGGGCTTCTCAACCTGCCGACAGCCATAATTTGCGATATATAATCATTCCCGACTGGCTTTGGCGGGATAGTCTCTATAACATAATTATTACGCGGACAGAGTGTATTTTTATGGGAAATTTCACTATATTTGTAGCATACAGGCGGCTCGGCCTAGCCGAAACTTGAAAACTCCGTTTTCGTTTGGCTCCGCTCTCGCCTTTCGCTATATTTGGAGAATATAAAGGGCGGCTCGGCCTAGCCGAAACCTGAAAACTTCGTTTTCGTTTGGCTCTGCTCTCGCCTTTCGCTATATTTGGAGAATATAAAGGGCGGCTCGGTTTAGCCGAAACCTGAAAACTTCGTTTTCGTTTGGCTCTGCTCTCGCCTTTCGCTATATTTAGAGAATATAAAGGGCGGCTCGGCTTAGCCGAAACTTGAAAACTTCGTTTTCGTTTGGCTCTGCTCTCGCCTTTCGCTATATTTGCATAGCTATTACAAAAACTACGGAACATTTATCTCAAACAAACCATATTATGAAAACTAAATTTAGGATTTTATGTTGCACAGCATCGCTGATAGCCTGCATCACGATTGCTTCGGCACAAGAGGCTGTTTTACCCGACTCTGCCACGATTCCGGCCGATTCTGCCGCAATAACAGGTAACGGCATAGAACAATTATCGATACCCGTTGCCGAGGGCGTAGTTATCGACGTCGTATATATCCCGGGCGGCACTTTCATGATGGGTGCCACACCCGAGCAAGGGGCCGACGCGGCTGCCGACGAGAAACCGGTACACGAAGTGACGCTCTCGCCTTACTACATTGCCGCCACCGAGTGTACCCAAGCTCTATGGGAGGCCATCATGGGCTATAACCCGTCGACAACAAAGGGTGCCAATCTGCCGGTGACCAACATCAACGTATATGAGTGCCACGAGTTTGTAAAATTACTGTCGAAAAAAACGGGTTATACCTTCCGTCTGCCTACCGAGGCCGAGTGGGAGTATGCTGCCCGCGGAGCTATGGAAAGCAAGAGTACGAAATATAGCGGTAGCAACGACCTCGCAACCGTAGCATGGACATCGGCCGATTGTGGCGAGCCGCAGGCTGTTGCAACAAAGGCGCCCAACGAAATAGGGCTCTACGACATGAGCGGCAACGTTTATGAGATTTGCGAAGACGAGTATGCCCCCTACTCTTCCGCTGCTCAAACCGACCCCACGGGCGGCAGTTCCGACCAACAGATATTCCGCGGCGGCGGCTATATATCGGCCGCGAGTGACTGTCGCACGAGTGTCCGTTCTTTTGCCCCCACCGATTACAAAGATGCTTTTATCGGCTTCCGTTTAGCCATAGAGCCGTAAAATGCTTTTCACTCCGTTTCATACCGCCACAGCTCTGCTCCTCATACCACTTTCACACGTGCGCAGGGCTGTGGCCTGCTTTATCGGGCGACTGATTTTTCTCGCCGCATCCCCCTCCCAATGTATGCCATGCGAAGCCCCGTATCGGTGCAGCCTGCCGACAAGCTCCCGCCTCCGGCATAGCTTATTACACGTCATGCCTGGTGAGCCTACACCCTTGCTTATATGAAGATACTATATATCAAAAACATGGTATGCAATCGTTGCATCATGGTCGTGCAATCGCTGCTCGAACGGCACGGCTTAGCCGTCGGCCATATAAAACTGGGCGAAGTATCCCTCGTGCAGGAGCTGCCGGAAGAGTTGCAACCGATACTAGCCGAAGAGTTGCGGGCCTTGGGGTTTGAGCTGATAGACGACCGCCGGCACCGCCTGGCCGAGCAGGTACGCGTAGCCGTGATAGAGCTGGCACATTACAGCAAGGAGGGGCAGCGAACAAACCTCTCGGAGTATATTGCCGACAGGCTGAATATGGATTACGATACGGCGGCCGAACTCTTCTCGGCAATACACGGCACTACGGTAGAAAAATTCTATATCGCACAGAGAATAGAACGCGTCAAAGAGCTCCTGATGTATAACGAATTGTCTCTCAACGAAATTGCCTATCGCATGGGGTATTCGAGCGCGGCTCACCTGAGCGCACAATTCAAGCGCATAACAGGGATAACGCCGACAGCTTTCAGGCAACATCACAACAGCCGCCGGCCCTTAGATGAGATATAACGCCCGGCCCATAGAAAAAGAGAAGGGCTGCAAAGAGTCGGAAATAACTCATGCAGCCCTTTGTTTTGCAGGAATACTACTTACAACTTATTTCTTGAAATAGCGGTTGTAGAGGCCTTCAAAGGCTTTTCCGTGACGAGCCTCATCCTTAGCCATTTCGTGTACGGTATCGTGGATGGCGTCGTAGCCCAGCTCTTTGGCACGTTTGGCAATGCGCAACTTGTCGGCGCAAGCACCGCTCTCGGCGTGCATACGGGCATCGAGGTTCTTCTTCGTATCCCATACTACCTCACCCAGCAGTTCGGCAAATTTGGCAGCATGCTCGGCCTCTTCCCAAGCGAAGCGTTTGTAAGCCTCGGCGATTTCGGGATAGCCCTCGCGGTCGGCCTGACGGCTCATGGCAAGGTACATACCTACCTCGGTGCATTCGCCGGCGAAGTGGGCTTTCAAACCCTCCATCACCTCTTGGTCTTCTACAACGCCATCACCTATGTGGTGCTCGGCAACGAACTCTATACCGTTATTCTCTTCCAAAACTTTGAATTTAGAAGCGGGAACATGGCATTGCGGGCATTCTGCGGGAGCGGCATCTCCTTCGTGGATATAACCGCAAACAGTACAAATGAATTTCATAATCTTTCCTTCTTTAATTGGTTATATTTATTAATGTAAAGTTATATCTTGCTTGTTGCATGCGGCACACACACCATAACAGTAGGTCTGGCAACTCTCTACGACCGTACCTTGGGGCAAGTTCAGTGTAACCGGCAACTCTTGCTCTATATCTATAATCGCCCCGCACTCACGGCAACGGAAGTGCATGTGAGGGGTAGTACAAGCGTCGTAACGGGCATTCTTCTCGTCGATGGTTATCATATTTACCGCACCGCATTGTACCAAGAGTTTCAGCGTATTGTAAACCGTTGCCTTCGACAACGTGGGGATAGAGGGATAGAGGTCGCTGAAAATCGTATCGACGGTAGGATGCGTAGCATGCGTCATAAGATATTCCAAAACAGCAATACGTTGCAACGATGGCTTTATGCCGTGCTCTACCAAGCGTTGTTGTATATGTGACCTCAGTGTGTCCATTTGTTTAGAATGATTTTAATTTTAATTGCAATACAAAGATATAATTACTCAACAACGTTTGCAAGCGATTACACAAAGTTTAACATATAATATTCTATTCTGCATCAGATTTTCTGCACGGCCGGCAACAGTTCGTCAGAGAAATAGGTACGGGGCAATTCTCGGCTGTTGTAGCGCGACGCCATGGTCTCGCCGTATGCCCCGGCCGAACGGATGGCAAGCAGGCTGCCGCGTTCTACGACAGGCAGCTCGATACCGGTAGCAAAAACATCGGCCGACTCACATACGGGTCCTACCACATCGTAGGTATCGGAGGTATCATGTGTTGCCGTAAGATTCTCTATGGCATGGTGTGCTTGGTAAAGAGCCGGCCGCAACAAATCGTTCATGCCGGCATCAACAATGGCAAATTTCTTGTTCAATCCCTGTTTTACATAAAGTACCCGCGTAATAAGGCTGCCACACTGCGCCACTACCGAACGGCCGGGTTCGAAATGGAGTGTCTGCCCCTCTTCCAACGCAAGTTCATTGGCAAATACGTCGAAATAGGCTGCAAAGTCGGGCATGGGGTGCTCATCGGGGGCATCATAGTCTATACCGAGACCGCCCCCCACATTGATATACTCCATAAAGATGCCCTGCTCCTGCCACCGTTGCAGCCACTCGCCTATGCGACGGCATAAAAGCCGGAAAGGGTCGAGGGTAAGAATCTGCGAACCTATATGGAAATGCACACCACGCAACCTTACATGCGCCATGGCAAGCGCGCGGGCTATGGCATCATCGGCTACCGTAATATCTATGCCGAATTTATTCTCGCTCAACCCCGTGGTGATATACTTATGGGTATGGGCGTCGATATGGGGATTCAGCCGCAAGGCCACAGGGGCTATCTTGCCGCAACGGGCTGCCAACGTATCTATGACTTCGAGCTCTGGCAAAGACTCCACATTAAAGCAACCGATGCCATGTTCCAAGGCCAGAAGTATCTCCTTGTCGCTCTTGCCTACACCCGAGAATACAATCTCCTGCGGCGCAAAACCGGCTGCTATGGCTGCGGCAATCTCTCCGCCGCTCACACAATCGGCACCCATCCCGCTCGCAGCGATAATCTTCATCAGGCGGGGGTTGTCGTTGGCCTTTACGGCATAGTGCGCCTTAGAGTGCGGCGGCATGGCCGACAGAAGGGCCGCCAAGGTGCGACGCAACAAGTCGGTATCATAATAATAGAAGGGCGTTTCTATATTCTCGAAAGCGTCAAGCGGAAATAACGTAGCTCTTTTCATCGCAAATAGAGTAAAATATCGGGATATTATGCACATCAACAGCCCGAGCCGAAAAGCGAACGGCTCAAAGCCTGCAAAGCACGCACTTTGTCTTGCTTGCGTACTAGAAACGATATGTTGTAGTTGCTGCCGCCATAAGAGACCATGCGTACGGGAATATTTTCCATCGCAGCCATAGCCCGCGACTCAATCCCCACGTTGTTCCATTCGAGGTCACCCACCACGCAGACGATAACCATATCCTCGTCGACCGTCACAGTGCCATACTTGCGCAACTCATTGAGTATCTCTGACAAACGGGTGGTATTATCTATCGTCAGCGACACGCCCACCTCCGATGTAGTGACCATGTCGATAGGTGTCTTGTAACTCTCGAATATCTCGAACACCTTACGCAAGAAACCGTAGGCGAGCAACATACGCCCCGATTTTATCTTGATGGCCGTAATATTATCCTTGGCGGCCACAGCCTTTATACCGCCTCCGTCGGCATCATTCGATATGAGCGTGCCGGGAGCTTCGGGAGACATCGTATTGAGCAACCGCACCGGTATATTGCCCAACTTGGCAGGCTGTATGCAGACCGGATGCAATATCTTCGCACCGAAATAAGCCAACTCGGCAGCCTCCTCAAAAAGCAAATGCCGCACTGGCGTCGTATGCTCTACAAAACGGGGGTCGTTGTTGTGCATTCCATCTATGTCTGTCCAGATTTCTATCTCCTCGGCCTCTATGGCAGCCCCTATCAGCGATGCCGAATAGTCGCTGCCGCCTCGTTGCAGATTGTCGACCTCGTCGTACGCATTGCGACATATATAGCCTTGCGTCACGAACAACTCGGCGTCATAATTTTGTTTGAGCAGCTCGGTAAGATGGGTTCTGATGTATGGCAGGTCGGGCTCACCGTTGCGGTCTATACGCATATAGTCGAGGGCTGCAATAAGCGCCACATTGATGCCCTGCTCTTTCAGATATAGCGTGAACATCTCGGTAGAGATAAGCTCGCCTTGCGCAAGGATATTTTTCTCCTCGAAGGGTGTAAAGAGGTCGCGTGTAAACGAACGTATATAATCGAAACGCCTTCTCACCCCATCCATGGCTCTCTGACGGAAATCTCCCGTACCATATAAGGCGGCAATTTCGTCAAAGTATTTTCGTTCGAGACGATTGATTATTTCATTGGCGGTATCGGGATTTTTTTTGTACAGATAATCGGCAATCTCTACAAGGGTATCGGTCGTACCCGCCATTGCCGAGAGTACCACAATTTTGCTATCACCGTCACACACAAGACGGGCAACATGCTGCATACGTTGTGCCGTTCCTACCGACGTGCCGCCGAATTTGAGTACTTTCATCGGTCTGTATCTATAATAATATATGTATATGCTTTGCGAAGATACTGCCGGCAACAGAGGCCGGCTGCTCGGCATAATTGATTATAATTCTTTCAATTGTTTGTTTTCGCAGCGATATGTACGACCGGAATACTCCTCGCACCAGGCAAGGTTGTGGGTAGTCATTATCACGGCCGTCCCTTCGCCGGCAATCCAATGAAGGAGTTCTACGATTTGCTTGCCGGTTTGGGGGTCGAGGTTGCCGGTGGGCTCGTCGGCGAGTATTATCTGCGGCTTATTGAGCAACGCCCGGGCTATGGCCACACGCTGCTGCTCGCCACCCGACAGCTCATGCGGCATACGATAGGCCTTCTTGCGCATACCCACCTGAGAGAGTACCTCTATAACCCGGCTCTCTATATCGTCGGCGTTTTTCCAACCGGTAGCCCGCAGCACAAAAGTAAGGTTGTCACGCACCGAGCGGTCGGTAAGCAACTGGAAGTCCTGGAATACGATACCCATCTTGCGACGCAGATACGGCACATCGCGTTCCTTGATATGTTCCATATCATATCCCAATACCCGGGCTGTGGTAGCCGTCACCGGCAGGTCGGCATACATGGTTTTGAGCAGACTGCTCTTGCCACTGCCCACACGGCCTATCAGATAAACGTATTCGCCGGCATGAAGCGTAAAATTCACATCTTTCAGCACAGGCATATCGTCGCGCAACACTTCGGCCTTGCAATATTCTATAAGTACTTCGTTGCTCATGGGTAAAATGTTTTTATTCCGTTACAGGCGATGCGACAAGCAAGCTGTCTATCACAGCAACCATGTGTTCAAACTCTTTCTCTTCATAAAGACGTGTCATCATCACAATACGACCGTCACGCCCTATAATCACATTTCGTGTCACGCCTGCCTGTTTGTCGGCATACAGCCCGAAAATATCGGCATCGGGGTCAAGAACCAGCGGATAGGTCACTCCCGTCTGCTCAACAAAACGCACCACCTTCTCGGCCGGTTCGTCACGGTCTATACCCAACAATGCAAAAGTCGTATCGTTTTTATGACGTTGCCATATACGGCTCTCTATCTGCGGCATCTCTTTGCGGCATACTCCGCACCAACTTGCCGTAAATTGCAACATCACTACCTTACCACGCAAATCGGCAAGACGTACCGTATCGCCCGACAAAGCATCGACAGTCGTAAAAAGCGGAGCTTCATCGCCCACACGCACCTTGTACCCCCGGTCGTCGACAACAGCCGTATCGGTTACCGACAGGCTATCGCTTGTGGTTGTTTCGGACGCATCGGCAGATTTCTGGTTACAACCGGAAGCCACACACACCACTGCCAAAATGGCAAAAAGATATTTTTTCATAACACACGTTTTTTCTTTCGCAACATATAGGCGCGACTCCGCTTTCATGCGCGATTGTTATTGCAAAGATAATGCAAGAGCTCTCAAAAAGCAAATGTGCACACGTTTGCATTATTTTTTCTTCAACTATACTCATATACAAGAATATGAACATGTAAATATTCTGTAATTTTGCGTGCAAATAATACAAAAAAACACGCACCCTATTGACAAATATATAACCATATAAAAACACATGTAACATGAAAAAACTTTTACTTATTCTTGCTTCTGCAATGTTGCTGAGCATATATGCCCAAGCACAAAGTTTATACATCATCGGAGATGCTGTATCTGACTGGGACAATGCCTTAGAAATGAAGTCCGTAAGCCAAGAAAGCGGTATAGAAATGTACTGCTGGATTGGTGATATGAACACCGGTCGTTTCAAATTCCGCAGCAATCCCTACGATTGGTATGGACAGTATAATTTAGGGATTGATAAAAGTTGGAGCGATAAAAATGTAGCAATCAATGGTCGAACCGGTATACAAAACAACAGTGGCAGCGATAACTGCGAACTTTCGGTTGCCGGGCGATACATTGTTTTTGTACAACTCAGTTCAAACGGTAATTGGGTTTACGTAATGAATGTCAACCCTGATCAACTCTATATCGTAGGTAACGGAACAGAATACGAATGGGACAGAACGGCCATGACAAAAGATGCCGACGGTGTTTTCTCTACCTCAGCACAACTGCTAAACAATGGAGAAATCAAATTTACATATTATAACACCGACGACAGCGATTGGTATCCCGCATTCGGAGCTACGGGTACAAATGTATTCGTAAGCCAATCTTTCACCGATTACGACCTAAAACCACTCATTGACAACAGTGAAGATTGGAAATTCAAAACCCCGGCAAACGCACAAGATGGCGACCAATTCTTGGCCGGTGTATATTATATCAACGTAAACCTCAATACTGCAACTTGGAGTTTCCAACCCTACATAGCATCTTATCCCGAAAATGGCAGCAATATAGCTTTCAATGATTTGAGTTCTTTGCTGAATATGAGTATCACGTTGCCCAAGGATATTGAGAGCGTCAATGCAGAATATATCACCATCAGCGACGGAATAGGGACGGAATACAGCGTGAGAGTACTCAATACCGAAGCAAACACATTGGTATTCCAACCCGACACAGAAAATCCGAACTTCCCCCTCAACACCGACCAGACCTACACCGTCACTTTCGGCGAGAATGCAGTCACCTATTCGGGTAGTGCCGCAACAAACCCGGTATTCTCATACACGTTTACTGTTGACCCGGCACCCTCAGGCATAGAGGCCACAAAAACAACTTCGGCCCTCTCCTACAAAGGCTATCGCATCGAGGCCAATGGAACTATCGACGTCTACAACATGCAAGGCATGCTTGTTTACCGCGGCAACAATTTGATAGACATGCGCACTGCTCCGCAAGGTATCTACATCGCCAAATGTGGCAATGAGGTAGCGAAGATAAAACGTTGAGCAACCCGCATTGCGTCATAGGAAAACAATAAAAGATTATTCATTACTAACAGAACCGAATACTCATGAAAAAAATCAATTTGCTTTTTGTACTGCTCGTCAGCTCTCTTACAGCCTGCATTTTTACAAGTTGCAGCAAAGACGAGGAAGACCTGCTCATAGGCACGTGGCGTTACGATGACTACGAGTTGCAGAATGCCTATATCACTCTTACTTTCAACGCCAATAAGACCGGGCAAATCAAAGGTGTTATGGAAGAAGGCTTCACTGTCTCATTCGATTTCACCTATACTTACAGCAACAATATCATTGCTATCACACCGAATTCCGACGCCATCGAAAATCTCACGTTAACAGTTATGTCTATTACAAAAGATGAATTGACAATAAACGACAGCGGCGAGATTCTCACCCTGCGCAGAGTATAGAAATCGCCAGCCCTTTTAATAGGAGGGTATGACACGCTTGAAAATAGTTTCGCGTAGCGGCAAGTTGCCGCTACGCGAAACTATTTTCAGGGGATTTGCTGTCTGCAAAGATTAATATGCTGAAACGAAAATGCGGCAATACATCCCCGACTGAGGTACAGGATTTCGATGGAATTAACGGCAGAATAGAACAATCTGTTCGCCGCACATTTTTCACCGCTCCTGAGAATACGGCAACACCTCGGCAAAACAAAAAAGATATAAACGAGCTTTCGTATTTGCTTCCGACATGCTATATTTGCCCCATAAGAGCGGCTTTACCGCAGTATATCCGAAACACTATTATTATGTCAGTAAACAAAGTCATATTATTGGGGAATGTCGCCACTGACCCCGAAGTACGCTATTTGGAACAAAATTTACCCGTGGCCTCTTTCCGCCTTGCCACTACCGAACGCGGACGACAAAATGCCGATGGCAACCGCACACCCGACCGCACCGAGTTTCACACCATCGTAGCTTGGCGCGGACTGGCAGAAATCACCGAAAAATACATCCGCAAAGGGTCGCCCATATATGTAGAAGGGAAATTGCGCACACGGCAGTATAATGCTGCCGACGGTTCGCAACGCAGCGTTACCGAAATCGTTGCCGACTCGATAGAGTTGTTGGGCAGTCGCCGCTCCGACTCACAGCAATAACCCCCGGAGGAGAGAGGGTTGTAGCACCGTTACAAATCGAACACGTGGCTCTGCATGGTGCGCACGTCGATGGTAAAAAGGCGATTGATGAGCGGCTCGCCGCAATGGGTAATGAGCTTTACAACCTCGGCCGCCTCAACACAACCCACTATACCGGGCAATACACCCAACACGCCCCGCGGCGTTGCAGGTACGGCAACGGCAGCCTCGCGGTCGGGGTATAGATGGCTATAACGCATAGCCCCGGGCATGGAGAATACCGATACCTGTCCCTCATACTCCGATATGGCGGCATAGACATAGGGTTTGCCTTGCCGGGCACATTCATCGTCTATGATATAGCGCGTGGCTGCATTGTCGCAGCCATCCACCACTATATCATACGACTTTATCAGGCCGTGTACATTGGAGGCGTCGAGCCTGTAATCATAGGCATCTACCTCGATATGCGGCGCCAACAGCAAGAGACGACGCCGGGCACACTCGGCCTTACTCTCTCCCACCTCGGCCGCTGCATACAACACCTGCCGCTGCAAATTGCTCAGCGACACCACATCGCCATCTACGACACCGATGTGCCCAACTCCGGCAGCCGCCAGATAGAGAGCAACGGGCGAACCCAATCCGCCTATACCCACGATGAGTACGCGAGCGGCCAGCAACCGCTGCTGCCCCTCGCGCCCCACTTCGGGCAACATCATTTGTCGGGAATATAGCTCATCTACCGACATATCAATCGAAAATTTTGTCCCAATCTTTCCACACTACTTCGTAACCCATGGCACGGATGGCCTCAGCCACCTCGGCCGGAGTACGCTCGTCGCTCACGGCAAATTGTTCGAGCGCCTGCGGATAGGTATAGTAACCACCCGGGTCGGTCTTGCTGCCCGCACTGAGCGAGGTAGCGCCCAAGGTAGCAATATGGTTACGGAAATGGGCCGCTTCGCGAGTAGAGACCGAAATATCTACATCGTGGTCGAAGATACGGTAGGCAAACGTAAGCTGTGCCAGCTCGCGGTCGCTCATTATCACATTGGGCTGGAAGTGTCCCTCGCTGGGACGCATCCGGGGGAAATTGACACTATACCGTGTACGCCAATAATGCTTGCGCAGATATTGCAGATGCAAGGCCATGAAGGTGACGTCGGTACGCCAATCTTCGAGCCCTATGAGCACGCCCATGCCTATCTTGTGTACACCGGCCTGTCCCATGCGGTCGTAACCGTTGAGACGCCACTCGAATATCGACTTCATGCCCTTGGGATGGTACACCTTATACCGCTCGCGATGGTAGGTCTCCTGGAAACATACCACACCGTTGAGCCCCGATTTGGTAAGGCGGTAATACTCCTCGCTTTTGAGAGGCATCACCTCGATAGAGAGATTGTTGAAGTAGGGACGAATGACGCGCAACGCCCGTTCGAGATAATCTACACCGGCATCACGGGGATTCTCACCCGTCACGATAAGGATATTTTCAAACGGAGCGAGACGGCGTATCGCCTTACACTCGTTTTCAATCTCCTCGGGCGTGAGTATGACACGCGCTATGGGATTGTTATGGTTGAAGCCGCAAT
>UQMR01000064.1 GCA_900542255.1 uncultured Porphyromonadaceae bacterium | reverse complement strand
AGTAAAAGTAGAAAATACAACATATAAAGTAGTTTTGTAAAAGAGGATAATTTGTTGAGGCGTGGCACCCTGTGAAGGGCGCCACGCCTTTTTGATATATAATAAACTGTGATTCAGATAAAAATAGATTTCTGTGGATAAGTTTTTCTGATATTTCGTAGAATAATAAGAATAAAAGTTGTATTTTTGCAGGCCGTATATGTTACGGATAGTTTAAGGAAAAAACAAGAGACTAAACTATGAAATTATTGCAAGCTAAACTTGCGAAATATGATGCTCCGCAGAAAGCCAAGGCACTGGGCGTGTATCCCTATTTTCGCAAGATAGAGAGCGACCAGGATACAGAGGTCGTCATTAATGGTAAAAGAGTATTGATGTTCGGCTCGAACAGCTATTTAGGGCTTACCAATCATCCTAAAATCAAGGAAGCTGCTATTGCTGCCATTAGGAAATATGGCACGGGTTGCGCCGGTTCGCGTTTCCTGAATGGTACATTGGATATTCATGAAGAACTTGAGCATCGTTTGGCAAAATTTGTTGGTAAAGAGGAAGCTATTATTTACTCTACCGGTTTTCAGGTGAACTTGGGTGTCGTATCGTGTCTGACAGGCCGTGAAGACTATATTCTGTCTGATGAGCTCGACCATGCTTCTATCATCGAAGGCTATCGCCTCTCTTTCTCGAAGCATTTGAAGTATAAGCATAATGACATGTTCTCGCTGGAACACCAGTTGCAACATTGCGAGCCCGATAAGGTGAAGTTGATTGTGACCGACGGCGTTTTCTCGATGGAAGGCGATGTTGCCAACCTGCCTGCCATTGTACAGTTGGCAAAGAAATACAACGCTGCCGTTATGGTCGATGAGGCTCATGGTATAGGCGTATTCGGGCGCAATGGTCGCGGAACTTGCGACCACTTTGGCGTAACGAAAGACGTTGACCTCATTATGGGAACATTCAGCAAGTCGTTTGCCTCATTGGGCGGCTTTATCGCCACCGACTCGGTTACGGCCAACTACCTGCGCCACAATTCGCGCTCGTACATCTTCTCGGCAAGTATAACACCGGCCTCGACAGCCGCCGTGGGAGCAGCCCTTGACATTATGGAAAAAGAGCCCGAGCGCATACAGCGGTTGTGGGATGTTACCAATATGGCATTGGAGGGATTCCGTAGCATGGGTTGCGAGATAGGCAATACATCGACACCTATCATACCCTTGTTCGTACGCGATAACGAGAAGACTTTCAGAGTGACACGGATGCTGTTCGACGAGGGTATCTTTGTCAATCCGGTCGTTTCGCCCGCCGTACCTTCCGACAGCACCCTCATACGTTTCTCGCTGATGGCTACTCATACCAAGGAGCAAGTTGCGTATGCTTTGGAGAAGATAGAGAAGTGCTTCAAGAAGCTCGCTATCATACCCTAAGGAATATTCGTAATATTTATATGACAGGAAAGGATGCGAGTCGTAGAACCTGCATCCTTTCTTCTTTTGTAAAAACACCTCTCCGGTATAGTTTGAATCTGTAAAATTGAGAATTATGACTCCTGAGCTGAAAGAGATAAAGCGTCTCTACCGTCACTATATGAACGGTATGGTGGCACAAAGTATGCGAGAGAAGGGGATGGCCTATCGGGTCAACTTCGGGTTGACGATGCCCTTGCTGCGGCGCATAGCTGCCGACATACCCTCCCGGCTCGATATAGCCGAGGAGCTGTGGCAAGACAAGGGCGTGCGGGAATCGATGTTGCTGGCTCCCATGGTATGTCCGGCAGGAGAATTCGGCTATGCCGATGCCCTTCGGTGGGCCAGTGAGATACCAACCGTCGAGGTTGCCGATTTTTGCTGTAAGTTCCTGTTTGCAGCACTGCCGTCGGCGCGGCAGCTGGCCTGTGAGTGGGTAGCCTCTGATGCCGATATGGTGGCATACACGGGCTATCGGTTGGCCTATGGGCTGTGGGACCGTGTGGCCGATGATGATTTTGTGCGTAGTATAGCGCGTTGCGCACTCCTTTGCGAGGGAGCCGGCCGGGGCGTTGTGTCGGCTATGGCACGGCAGTGGCTCGCAGAGGGTATGATGCGGCCTGAGTCGGCCGGTACGATTGTGTCATGTATCGCCTCATGCGACGGGTTGGACCCCGAGCGTGCCGAACAGATAAGAGCCTTGGGTGGCGGGCTGCCCGACGCATGAGAAACACCGCTCCGGGGGTGTATCCCCGATCTTATCATTCTGTGAGAAAGGCAAGAAACGGCGTAAGAAATTAAAAACATGTTTTTATTTTGTTTTGCACGGGTTTGTATTATCTTTGCAAGGAAGTAAGCCTGCAACCCTATGGAGCGCGGTATGGCGGCACGCAGGTGTGCAAGAACACGATACCTCGCACTTGCGTGTGTAAAAGCTGAAAAGATGAGCGAAGAGAAAGTAAAAGAATGGTCGGCCCGGCAGAAATTTGCCCGTTTTTTGGAAGAACACAAGAAGCGTAAGACGCCAGAGCGTTTTGTCATCCTTGAAAAAATCTTTTCCTCTCCGGCACATGTGGGAGCCGAGGCCCTTTACAACCTGCTGCTGGCCGACGGGTATCGTGTGAGCCGTGCTACGGTCTATAACACGCTCGACCTGCTGGTAGAGGCCGGCCTTGTGAGGCGTGTGACCTTGGGTGACGGCATGACACGCTACGAGCGCGTCTCGGGGAGCATCAACCACCATCACCTCATATGCACGCGTTGCGGCAAAGTCAAGGAGGTTAAGGCTGTGAATACGGTGGCTGAGTTATTGCCCAAAAAGCCCCGCAGTTTCGAGCCGGCCTACTACACGCTCTATATATATGGCATGTGCAGCAGTTGCGCCCGGCGCGAGCAGATGATGCGGGCAGGAACAACAGAAAAAAGCAGATAAAAGAAAAACAAGATACCTGAATTATGAAAGTAGATATTCTCTTAGGTTTACAATGGGGCGACGAAGGCAAAGGAAAGGTCGTAGACGTGCTCACTCCCCGGTACGATGCCGTAGCGCGTTTTCAAGGGGGGCCCAATGCCGGGCATACGCTCGAATTTGACGGACACAAGTATGTGTTGCGTTCTATCCCCTCGGGGATATTTCAGGGCGGTAAGGTCAATATTATCGGCAACGGCGTAGTGATAGACCCCGTATTGTTTAAGGAAGAAGTAGAACAGCTTGCCGCAAGCGGGCACGATATAAGCGAGAGGTTGCGCATATCCAAGAAAGCACACCTTATATTGCCGACCCATCGCTTGCTCGATGCTGCCTATGAGGCTGCCAAGGGCAGTGGCAAGATAGGTACCACGGGTAAAGGCATAGGTCCTACCTATACCGATAAGATAAGTCGTAACGGACTGCGCGTGGGCGATATAGCCTGTAACTTTGAGGAGAAATATGCCCGCCTGAAAGCCCGCCACGAGCAGATACTCGCCTCGTTGCAGTATGAATATGACCTGCACGAGCTCGAAGCCCGCTGGTTCGACGCCATAGAGTTCCTGAAAAGATTCAAGATAGTAGATAGCGAGTATCTGATAAATCATCTCCTGCACGACGAGAAGAGTATCCTTGCCGAGGGAGCGCAAGGCACGATGCTCGATGTCGATTTCGGTTCATATCCCTTTGTGACATCGTCCAATACCGTATGTGCCGGAGCCTGCACCGGCCTGGGAGTTTCGCCCCATGCCATAGGCGAGGTATATGGTATCTTCAAGGCATATTGCACCCGGGTAGGAAGCGGGCCGTTCCCTACCGAACAAATCAATGAGGTAGGCGACAAGATGTGCGAGATAGGCCATGAATTCGGAGCCGTGACAGGGCGTCGCCGCCGTTGCGGATGGATAGACCTTGTAGCGTTGCGGTATGCCGTGATGATAGATGGCGTGACGCGCCTTATCATGATGAAGAGCGATGTGCTCGATACCTTCGATACCATCAAGGCCTGTGTAGCTTACCGGATAGACGGCAAAGAGACCAACGAGCTGCCTTTCTCGATAGAAGAAAGCAACATCGAGCCCGTCTATGTAGAGTTGCCCGGATGGAAACAGTGCCTCTCGGAGGTGAAATGCGAAGAGGATTTCCCGCAGGCTTTCAGCGACTATATCGCTTTTATAGAGCGAGAGTTGGGTGTGCCCATTGCTATCGTCTCGGTAGGTCCCGACCGCGAGCAGACCATAGAACGCAAGTTCTAGTAGGCGACTCGGCGACAAGAGAGACAAAAAAAGAATACCGACCTTAATATTTTTTCTAATAACCGGGCTTCGATGCCCACAAAAACACAACATTATGGCAAAAGTAAAACCGTTTAAGGGGTTACGTCCCCCGAAGGAGTTAGTAGAAGAGGTAGCTTCGCGTCCCTACGATGTGCTCAGCTCAGAAGAGGCACGTGCCGAGGCCGCCGGAAACGAGAAATCGCTCTATCACATCATCAAACCCGAGATAGATTTCGCGCCCGGTACCGACGAGCATTCGCCCGAGGTGTATAAGAAGGCCGTAGAGAACTTCAAAATGTTCCAAGAGAAAGGCTGGCTTGTACAAGATGCGAAAGAGAACTACTACATCTATGCTCAGACGATGAACGGACGCACGCAATATGGTCTCGTAGTATGCGCCAATGTAGAGGATTACCTCAACGGCGTGATAAAGAAACACGAGCTGACGCGTCGCGACAAGGAGGAAGACCGCATGAAACACGTGCGTAACAGCAATGCCAACATAGAGCCGGTATTCTTTTCGTATCCCGATAACGCCGAACTCGACGGCATCGTGAGCCGTATCGTCAAAGAGAAAAAGCCCGAGTATGATTTTGTCGCACCCGATGGTTTCGGACATCATTTCTGGGTAATCGACGACGAGAAGGAGATAAAGCGTATCACAGAGCTTTTTGCGGCTATCCCGTATCTCTATATTGCCGATGGGCACCATCGTACGGCAGCTGCCGCTCTTGTAGGCGCCGAGAAAGCCCGTAACAACCCCAATCATCGTGGAGACGAGGAGTATAACTACTTCCTCGCGGTATGTTTCCCGGCTTCGCACCTGAAAATTATCGACTATAACCGTGTCGTGAAAGACCTGAACGGCCTTACCACCGAGCAGTTCTTAGACAAGCTCGCAGAGCATTTTATAGTAGAGAAGAAAGGCAAGGAGATATATACGCCGGCCGCACTGCACAACTTCTCGCTCTATATCGATGGCGAGTGGTATTCGCTGACAGCCCGTCCCGGTACCTATGACGACAATGACCCGATAGGCGTGCTCGATGTGACCATCTCGTCGGACTATATCTTGCGCGATATATTGGGTATCCATGACTTGCGAAGCGACAAACGTATCGATTTCGTAGGAGGCATCCGCGGCTTGGGTGAGCTCAAAGAGCGGGTCGACAGCGGAGAGATGCGCGTGGCACTGGCATTGTACCCTGTCTCCATGCAACAGCTGATAGATATTGCCGATACGGGCAACATCATGCCGCCGAAGACTACATGGTTCGAGCCGAAACTGCGCTCAGGCTTGGTAATACACAAACTGGATGACTAAGGAAATAAGATAAAAAACAGTTGACTATTGGCAGACGGCGGTGTGTATTCACACACCCCGCCTGCTAATAGTTTTTTTTTGACATGCGTGTGCAACACAACGCGAAATAATTGCATCTTGTAAAAGGTGCATGTATCACAATGCAGCCCAAAGAAGAAAAAGAGCTTGTAGCAGCTTGTATCAGAAATGATCGATTGGCACAGAAAGAACTTTATGACCGCTATGCGCGTGTCATGATGGCTGTGTGCATGCGATATGTCGGTGATAAAGATAGGGCACAGGATGTGCTGCAAGAGGCTTTTATCAAGGTCTTTGTTTCGTTGCCCTCTTTTACGGGCAGCGGCTCACTTGAAGGATGGATACGACGTATCGTTGTGAATACAGCGTTGGAGTCTTTGCGCAAGTGCGATGTAATGCGCGATGCCGCGGCGATAGAGGATGCCGAGATGCAGGCATCGGTAGACGTCGGTGTCATGGAGCGGCTCTCGGCCGAAGATTTGCTGGGCGTGATAGCCGCATTGCCACCCGGTTTCCGCACGGTATTCAATATGTATGCCATAGAGGGCTATTCGCACAAGGAGATAGCCGATATGTTGGGCATCAGCGAGGGTACTTCACGTTCGCAATATAATAGGGCACGGAGTTTGATACAGAAAAAGATTCAAGAAATGCAATAGGAGGCACTGTTATGAAAGAGGATAAGATAGCTGCTTGTTTCAAGGAAAAACTGAGGGAATACGAATGCGAAGTGCCCGAGCAGTTGTGGGACAAGGTTGAAGCCGGGCTACCCCCGGTAAGCAGATTCCGTACGCATCGTCGTCGTTACTATTGCCTTGCCGGTGCGGCTGCTGTTGCGCTTGTTGTGGGAGTGTTGTCGTTTTGGAAAATATGGCACGAAACCCCCTCTGTGCAAGATAAGCCCGATGCCGTTATTATAGCAGACGAGTATGTGTCGCGCCACATGTCGCACAAACCCGATAAAGGGGAGGAGAGGAATCTTGTGCAGGAACAATCTGTCGCCCCGGTACGAAGCCTTTATGCCGAGGCGCAGCCATCTGCTGCCGATACATCCAGCCGCGAAACCGGCCGCTCCGAAGAGGTGGCAGAGGAGCCTGTCCGTCCCGAGAAACACCACCTGGCGATAGCCGACAAGCCTGCAAAGATAGTATTGCCCAAGATATTGTCTGACGATACGTTGCAATACGACCATACGGCCTATGCTGCCGTCATGAGCTCGGCCGGAAAATCTCTTTTGCCCCGAAATTGGCTGTCGGTGAAGGCTAACGCGATGCGTTCCGATGTCTCGCCGGTACAATATATCATGCGCGCCGGTGCGCAGGAAATCGTCTACCGTCATAAAATGCCCCTCTCGGTGACCGCTTCGTTCGAGAAGAGGTTCGGCCGCTGGGGAGTAGGTACGGGAGTAGCCTATACGTTCATGACTTCCAATTATGAAATGGCCGACAACCAGCGTCGCGGAACGCAAACGCTTCATTATTTGGGTGTTCCTCTATATGTCAGCTTCCATATCGCCCAAGTAAAACGCTTCTCGTTCTATGCCTCGGCAGGCGGTGAGGCCGACTTTAACATTGCAGGCGTGCAGAAAGAGAGTTCCGAAAGTCAAGCCTTCCATACGATGAAAGAGAAGAAGGTGCGCGATAAGAAACCCCAGTTATCGGTGCAAGCCCGAGTGGGTGCAGCGTTTGAGTTGATGCGGCATCTCGATTTGTATATAGAGCCTACGTTGGGATATTATTTCCATCACGAATCGCCCATACATAGTGTGTGGAGCGACCGTCCGTGGAATGTAAGCCTCAGTTTAGGCGTGCGTACAGGTTTCTGATATCCACAGGGGAAGATTTTCATTATAAAAACAGTGCATGGCCGGGAGGCCGGAATGATAACTGTGTATATTATAACGCACTAATATATAGTGTGTTGTAAATTTATCACAATAAAGCATCCACCCTTATTATAGGTTATATGATATTTTGTTACTGAAAAATGTAATTTTTTCTCAGTAACCATGCAACGTTTTGCCTCTCGGTTGCATCTCGTATATAGAAGTTTCTGATATATTTGATAGTAGAATATAGACTCAGTAACAACAAACCTTTTATTATTGATGTTTCTAACATTCTAAAAGAGCGATGTTCGTGAGAATAGCGCTCTTTTTCTTTGTCTACGGATAGTATCTGATACAAAGTGTGCCGGCATAAACAGGGCGTTGCCGGAGGGTGGCTCTCCCGAAGCTCGCTTTTCGAATCTTGTTGACGTGCCGGCGATAATCTCACAGCCCTCTTCCCGGAGGCAGGCAAAGGGGAATAGGCCGCCGTATATGGCGCTGCCGGTCGTATGGCACACGTAGTATATTGTCTGGTGAGCTCTTGTGGCAGTAAATGCCGCATGGTGCAGTTACTATAAAGGCAGTGGCGACGTGTCGTAACGTCGCCGCTGCCTTTGTTTTTCTCCCTCGTTGCACAATTTCTATGCCTCTCTCCCGTAATATCTTTCTTGTCGGGGAGGCGGTTATAATGTAGTGTGTGACAACATTACTTCGGCCATAGCGTGATTGCCCGTAATGTCGTAAACGGCGGCTGCGCATCGATAGCAGAGAGCATCGACGACAACAGGAGCCAGGTCGTAGCTGGCCGCATTGTCAATGGGCGGCATTATGCAAGTCAGCTCTAAGATACGGTGCTGTTTGTAGGATGCCGGCAGCGAGTAGTACTCTATACGCTGCTTGCCGCTGCCATGTGTATTCCATACGGCAACGGGTTTTGCCGTCCCGCCGCGGGTGAAAAGGTTGAATTGCAGCTCGTAGCGGGGGTCGGCCGTCGTAATAAACTGTGTTACGGGGCGTTGCCACCCCTCCATAAGGAGCGATACGGGGCGCAGTATCTCGGTGTCGAGAGTAATGCTGCCGCTGCCGTCTTGATGTTTTTCGGGGGTTGGCAGGTCGGGATATTCCTCAACCCACAGCAAGTGAGGCGGAGCCACGAGGGCTATGGCCCGCAATGTTTCGCCTATCTTGGCATCGATGTAGCGGTCTATGGTGACACCCTCGTTCTGCGAGAGAGTTCCCTCCCATACGGGAGGGAGTTCCTCCATGCAACATTGGGTGCGGGAGATGATTTCGTCGCGCGTTATGTTCATAAGGGTGAATCTTTAAGGCCGTCGGCGGTAATGATGAAACGTTTTTTTATGAGTACGCCTCCCAGGCTGCTGACAGTGCCCTCTGAAAGAGAAATTTCGTTGGCGCTGATATTGGTGGTGTATATCGTGTCGTTTACGATATGGGTGAAATTTTGTTGTACATATCGTTCGTTCTCACCGGAGCCCTTTTTTATCGAGAGGTTGGCTATTTCTTTGCCGTTGGGGTCGGTGATGCTCAACGTACACATCTCCGGCGACAAGACAAGCGCTCCGTTGCCGTCCTGTTCTATCACCTGCAACCCTGTGGCAAGGACCGAGAAGCCGTCGACAGCTTCCCATACTTGACCCGAGCCGGGTGCAACCGCCGTAAATGTGCCGTAGAGAATGGGGCGGTAGTATTGTCCGTTGTAGAGTACGACATCGATGTAGGAGTTGTTGCGGTGGTAGGTTTCATCATTGCTCCAAACGCCTCGAAAACGGTGAAAGATGAGCGGCGATAAGGAAATCGGGTAGACGTGGCTTTCCCACATGCTTCCGTCCCAGTGTAAGAGGATGATGCTCGACTGTGAGCAAGAAACCTCTATCTTCATCATCGTTCCCGGCAGCTTGGGAAACCCGTATAGGCCGGCCGTTGTCGCCACATAATAGTAGAGAGCCTCTTTATCCTCGATGATAGAAGGCGAGAAGGTTGCGGGGTCTATAATCATGCCTACCAGGTCGGGGGCACTTGCGTAGTTGGTGTCGCTCCAGCATCTTGTGACGGGGTTCCACATCCACAGGGTCGATGTTTCGCCGTTCAGGAAGAAGCTGCCGGCCTCTCCCCCCTCGGGATAGTGGCTCAGTAATGCTTCGAGGCTGCCGTAATACCCCAGGAATCCGGCAATGCAGTTGTGTAGTATCTTCATATAAATGATTGGGAAGAGAATGGTTTAGTAATACGAGGTTGCCTTGTAATCGGTCAGGACGATGCCTGCTGTCATGACGGTTGTATCGTCGTTGCAGGACTGTGACGCTCCTTTTGTGTCGCCACAGTCCTGGGTTGTATAGCGATGGCTTATTCGCTTACGGGTACAATACGCATGTGTGCGGTCGGATAACGGAGTGTCAGGCAGCTCGCCTCGGTGAGGACGAGAGCGTCGGAGTTGCGGATACCGGCCTTTTTAAGGTCAAGGGCTTGCGAGCCGAAGGGAACATGCGACCACTTCTGGATATACTCCGGGTCGAAGATAAAGCCATAGTCGCTCATGCCGCAATCGTCGAATACCTCAGAGTGCAAGACGTAGAGTCGGCCGAACTTCGAGCTGATTTCGTTGAAATCGATACCCCATTTCACCGTATTCTTATCGCCTTCTACGATTTTGACCGTCTCGATTTTGTTGATACGACCGATGAAGTCGGAGCCTCCGATAAGCACCTTGCGCTTGTTGCCGGCATTCCCCGTAAACGACATCTGCATCATATCTACGAGGTCGTTCTGCGTGAAGCCAACCGAGGGGTCATACTCATACTGCTTGCCGGCTTGCCACCAGATACCGCCGGTGAGGTTTACGTAGTCTTTCTTCAAGGTGTCGTAGACCTTGTGTTTCACACCAAACATGAAGGTCTTTTCCATGCCGAGGCGCATATCGTATATGGCAGCCTCTTCTTGGTCAGAGAAGTCCCACTCTACCTCTTTGTTGGCGATTTTTTGCAGAGTAGACTGCTCGATTTGCATTTTGAAGATTTGGCAGTAGTTTTGTTCCTTGACGGGCAGGCTCTCGAACTGGGCCGTCTGTACGTCGAGCTCGGCTGCGGCGCGTCCCATGCGAATGAGGCAGGCGCCGGCAGGGATTGTGGGAACGCAATCTTCTATGCTCCCTATCGTTTTTCCGTTTGCGACGTTGACGAGGGGGGCGCCAGTGTTGAGGTCTTTGGTGTAGACGTATAACACGAGGTCGGCCTGCGAGGGTGTTACGCCGTCGCTTTCGTATCCCTTTACACCTTGTACGAGTATAGTGTCGGAAATCTCGAACAGGTCGTTGTTGTTGGTGTCCAGCTTGGCACGGCGGTTGTTGGCCGTGGCGGCACTTGCCTCGGGTTCTGTGTAGGCTGTTTTCATCGTGGTTTTGGTAGGTTTTACGTCTACCGAGTAGTAATCTACAATCATCGAACCGGCTTTTCGGGCACCTTTATAACGGGATATCTGGTCTACGGGCGTAGACATGGGGCGGATTTTTACAATGCGGTTGTCTATCTCGCTTTGGAGCAACGAGGGGCTGTGTTCGAGAGTCTTGCTGGTTGTGAGTGGCTCGCCGCTCACCAGTTTGCCAGTTGTCATGCCGGGTATCACTACTGCGAGGCCCAAAGCGGATGCCTCTGCCCAGTTGCCTATCAGCAAGACAAAAAGCAGCATGAGCGAGATAGAGATAATCCATTGTGTAGATGAAGTTTTCTTGAATGTTTCTGCTTTCATACTTTTCGGTTGTTTTGTTTTTATAAAAAATAAGTTGTTTGTGAGCATCCTCTGCGTCCGGGCTGAATGTTATAGCGTAGCTTGGAATGTTTTATTGGGAATAAGGCCGTTGCGCAGGGTTGCTGTCTCTGTCTGATGCTGCTGCGCTTACATGTCCCAGATGCTGCGACGACGGCGCGGACGACGGTAGCCGCCGGTTTCGTTGTTCCCGTTTTTGTGGGGAAGAGCAGGAAGGTTATCGCCGGCATGGTCGCGCTTCGAGAGGGTGATGCGTTCGTTGCGCCCTTTTATTTCGGCCGCATGTTCGGCGCATGTAAGGTCGGTGTCGTAGCGCAATCCCTTATAGAGGAGTTCCAAGACATCGACTGTGAGGTCTCCTGCAAAAACGTGTCGGCATACATGGAAGATGCGGTCGAGGAAATCGTCAAACTCTGTCTCGTCCATTTGCTTGGCGCGCATAAACCGTTCGATGTGGCGTGCGCTCTGCTCCACGTTGCGGCGCATAGACTCTTCGAGCTCCATGTATCGGCGGTTCCGGGCCTCGAACTCTTCGTTGGCACGGCGTACGGCGTGCATGTAGCGTTCGTCATCGGCATGGTCAAACAGCTCCTTGCCGAAATAGCGTATGCAAGCTATCAGCGAATCCTCGCCATCGGCAACGTCAGAGATGAATGCCCCCATCTTGGGGTTGCTGCACATCAGTTGGCACAGCCTGTTTTGGTCGCCCAGCATCTGCTCGTAGTGATGCGAGAGTGCGGTGTCGTACTCGTCGAGAGCATCGTAGAAGTCATCTTCGCTGGTAAATTGCCGGTCGGGGTAGCGCTCTTGCAGTCGTCTCACGATGCGTTCGCGGGCGCTTTCACGGGCGGCATTGTCGTTTCTGTTCATAACAAATCTTTTTTACAAATTGATAATGGATATTCCCGTTTCTGGCGGGCAATGCAAAGTAACAACCCGAAAGCCGCCGCGATGTGCGATAGTGTGTTGTCTTGTTTCTGCCGTCGCTTTTTTTGTGCGGGACACTCATTTTATCTTTCTCATTTTTGCTCTGCGGTGTTACATTGTATGCTTAAAAATCATACCTTTGACACATGCAAGAGTATCTATCCTGCTGTAAATACTGATAATTTCTAATCATAAACTAAAAGAGTATATTATGTTTCCTGCACAAACTTATGTTACCCGCCGCGATACGCTGCGTAAAATGATAGGAAGCGGTATTATTCTGCTTCCCGGCAATACCGATATGGCGATTAATTTCCCCAATAACGCAGGAGCCTTTCGCCAAGATTCTACGTTTCTCTATTATTTCGGGCTTGCCAACGCCCGATTGGCAGCCATTATAGATATTGACAACGACCGGGATACGCTCTATGGCGATGATGTCACAGTAGACGAGATGGTGTGGACAGGGCCTGTACCCGCTCTTGTGGATTTGGCGGCAAGTGTAGGTGTGAAACATACTGCGCCGACGGCAGCTTTGCCCGAGGCCATTGCTTCTGCCCGCCGCCAAGGACGCACGATACATTATCTCCCGCAATTCAGGGGTATGGAGCTTATCAATATGTCGACCCTCCTGGGAGTGCCTGTACAGCAGGTCAACGACGGAGTATCGGCCGACTTGATGATGGCCGTAACCCAAATGCGCGAGATAAAGAGCGATGAGGAGATAGAGGAGATGGAGCGGGCTTTCCATGTAGGCTATCTCATGCACACTACGGCGATGTCGATGTGTCGCGAAGGCGTGGTGGAGCGTGAAATCATAGGAGCAATCGGCGGCATAGCCATGCAGTACGGATGGGGTTGCTCGTTCTTCTCGCATGTGACGCAGCATGGCGAGATACTGCACAATTTCGGTTGCGACGACAAGCTCGTAAACGGGCGTCTCCTGTTGTGCGATGCCGGTGCCGAGTTGCTCTCGGGTTACTGTTCAGACCACACCCGCACCTATCCGGTGAGCGGAAAATTCACAACGCGGCAACGCGAGATATATGAGATTGTGCTGCGGGCGCACGACCGTATTATAGAGGTGGCCCGTCCTATGCGTTATCAGGATTTGCACAACGAGGCTCTTTATACGATGGCCTGTG
>UQMR01000063.1 GCA_900542255.1 uncultured Porphyromonadaceae bacterium | reverse complement strand
ATATTTGCCATCCTTGCCACGCTCGACATTCGCCATGGCGCGTATGGCTCCCGTAGAGACCTCCATGATTATAGCCGTACCATACTCGGCATGCTGTGCCTCAACGACCCTTTTAAGATGGTGCTCGGCTATCTCCTGCAACGTCAAGTCGAGGGTCGTACGCACATCGTACCCGTCAACAGGAGGGTCTTCCACCCATTTCCTGAAACCGAAAGACCTCTGCTGGTTACGCGATTTCCCGTATGAGCCGAACAGAAGGCTATCGAGCTGGTTCTCTATTCCCGAGGTGCCATGCCACTCTTGCCGACTCACATACGCTTGCGGATTTCTATTCAGCATCTCTTCGGTCACCTTGGAGGCTTTTCCCAGGACTACCGATGCGAGATCTCCATAGGGATAGCTGCGCTCGTAACTCCTTTCCTTACCGATACCCTGATTCCGTCCTATATACGCCTTCCGTCTTCGCTTCAACATCGGCATGTTATAGAAGTCATCAAACTGCTCCTCGGTAATATTTTTCATCAAGTAGCAATCGCGCCTTTTACCCACTCGTTTCCGGGTTATATAATCGGCATACTCCTGCTTGGTCTTCTCGGGATAGTGTTTTGCCAGATAAGTACACAAAGTGTCCAGGCAATAGGATGCCGAAGAGTCCACATCCATATACAAGAGGCTGTCCAAAGCCTCGGTCTTAAAATCGACGTAGACCGAGTATAGCGCAACCGTTTGGGCCAATGGCTGCCCGCCCGCCGCAAGGATACTGCCGCGCGTGGGTAAGGCTACGTAGACCGAGTCGAGTTTCAGGCGGTTATCGGCCTTTGAGTTCCACTCATCGCTATACACAATGCTTGTCTTCACGGCAAACCACACAATACCAAAGGCCACCAGAACGACAAAAGCAATGATTGCCATATATCGGTTACCGATTTTTTTCTCTTTCACATCCCTCTTCATAGCCACACTATTTTCGTAGAACAATCTCTTCTTGCGCCTCAGAGGCCGGATACAATGGCAACCCGAATTCTGCCACCTTCCCGGCAATTTGGTCGGGACGTATCTGCCTATCGTACTCCTCCTGCAACAACATGCGGTCGGTACGTCTGTTGGCAAGCTCATCCACAAGTTTCTCTATCTTGTTGAGCTGTATCATATACATATTCCTATGGGCGATAGATGCCAGGAACAAGACACTGAGCGTGAGCAACAGACTCCAATTATTTACAAAAAATCGGCGTGGAAAAAACTTTCCTGCCCTTATCTTCCGGAGGACTTTGCGCAGCCCCTGCCAATTTGTCTTTGGCGGCTGTTCCTGTTTTTGCTCTTTCTCACCCATAATCATCAAATCTTTTCTGCCACCCGTAACTTGGCGCTTCGGGCACGCGGGTTACGGTCTACTTCCGCTTCTTCGGGTACAATCACTTTGTTATTGACAGCCTGCAAAGGAGTCTCCACCCTTCCGAAGAAATCCTTCTTTACCACTCCCTCCACATTTCCTGTCTTGATAAAATTTTTCACGATGCGGTCTTCGAGCGAGTGATAGGTTATCACAGCCAACCTGCCTCCGGGACGCAATACCTCGGCAGCCTGCTGCAACATGCGGCACAAACTATCCATTTCGTTATTCACCTCTATGCGCAACGCCTGGAAAAGCTGTGCCAGCTCTTTCTTCTCCTGCTTGCGGCTGATATAGGGCTTCACTATCTCTATCAGCCGGCCACTCGTTTCTACCCGCGAGCCGGCACGCGCCGCCACGATTGCCGAAGCTATCTTACGGGCAGCACGCAACTCGCCATACACGGCAAAGAGGCGGCTCAGCCGTTCCACATCGTAGGTGGCCACAATATCGGCCGCCGTAACGGTGGCATTGCGGTTCATGCGCATATCCAACGGAGCATCGAAGCGGAACGAGAACCCCCGCTCCGAGGAGTCGAAGTGATGAAACGAAACACCCAGGTCGGCCAATACGCCGTCCACCTGCTCTACGCCGTAATATCGCAAGAAATTTTTCAAATATTTGAAATTGCTGCGTACAAAAGTGAAACGGGTGTCATCGACAATATTACGCTCGGCATCCTCATCTTGGTCAAAAGAATAGAGATGCCCGCCACTGCCCAGACGGCGCAAAATTTCACGCGAATGCCCGCCGCCGCCAAAGGTCACGTCGACATAAACGCCATCGGGCTTTACCGCGAGCCCCTCCATCGATTCGTTGAGCAACGCAGGTATGTGATATACAGACTGTTGTGTAATATTATCTATCATAATGCCGCAACTTGCATTTCGGGTGTAAAGATAGAAAAAAACAGACGGTATGCCGAGACTCAGACAAAAGATTTTTCACAAATATTTCGCCCGAAATCAATCTATATAAAAATACATTTATTAAAAAATATCTCTGAAACGATACACCATAAATTCTATTCCGCAAACTCCATTCACTCCTCGCCGGCCTGCCGCTTCCTATACTCCTTGGGCGTGGTATCATATATTTTGGCAAACTCGCGATAAAAGTACGACTTGTTTTGGAACCCGCATTTCACCATTATCTCGGAGACAGTATATGAGGTGGTTCTCAACAACTTCTCGGCCTCTTGCAGGCGATAGTTGCGAATAAACTCCGAGGGTGTTTGCTGGGCCAGCTGCTTTATCTTCCTATACAATTGTACGCGGCTCACCGCCAGCTCATTGGCGAGCATTTCCAGAGAAAACTCCTCGTTGGCTATATTCTGCTGCAATACACCCACCAGCTTATCTATAAACTCCTTATCGAGGCGGTCTACCACGCGGCCTTTATACTGCTCGGTATATGCCATAGGCGACTGCATATACTCCTTCATTACATCTTTGTTTCCCAGCACCCTATCTACGGCCGCCAAAAGATAGGCCGGATGGAAAGGCTTGCTGATATACATATCGGCCCCCTCTTCAAGACCCTCTATATAGCTCTCTACGGCCGAACGCGAGGTCAGCATAATGACCGGGATATGCTTTGTCTTGTCGTCGCTTTTAACGGCTTTCAGGAAAGCGAAGCCGTCCATCACAGGCATCACGACATCACAAACCACTATATCGGGCATACGCGACTGCAATATCTGCAAAGCCTCTGCCCCGTCAGCCGCCTCCATAACAGAATATTTGGGCGATAAGATTTCAGCGACCAGGCTGCGTATCTCGGGCTGGTCATCCACCACCAGCACGCTCAGCCCCGTAGGATTCGTGGCATAAGCGATGGGCAGCGAGACGGCGGCAGCCGGCAAGGAGGTCTCGGTAGGCTTATTACGGCCTATAACGACCGTAAAGGTTGTTTCTTCCCGGTCGTTACACTCTACCGAGATAGAGCCGTTCATCAGCATGGCCAGGTCTTTGCACATGGCGAGCCCTATGCCGTTGCGCGTAAAGATACCCTGCGACAGCTTCGTCTCAAAATTATCCAACACCTTGAAACGGTTGAATATGGCCCGCTGGTCATCGGGCTTTATCGTGGTACCGGTATTCATGCAGCTGAAACGCAGCGTGTCGCCCTCTATATTGAGCCGCAGCACCACATCGCCCTCATTGGGGGCATACTTAAAGGCATTGGAAAGGAGGTTGAAGACAATCTTTTCCATTGCATCACGGTCTACGACCCACATGGCAGGAGTAACGGCCGTCTCAAACCTCACATTCATCTTCTTCTTGTCGGCTATCTCGGTAAAATAGTCGAGCGTATATTTTACAATCTCAGCCACATCGGTTTCCTCGAAACTGAGCGCGAGATGGCCCGTCTCGGCCTTGCGGAACTCCATAAGCTGCTGCATGAGGCGCTGCATCCGCTCGGCATTGCGGCGAATGGTTTTCAGGTAATTGTGCGAGCCCTCGCTCAACGTGCTATCCCTCATCATACGCTCACAGGGACCATATATGAGCGTAATACAATTAGAGAACTCATGCGCGATATTGGTAAAGAAGCGCAACTTCGCCTCGTGTATCTCCTCCTCCTTGGCCCGCTCCATAGCCTCTATCTCGCGGCTGTGCTGCAACATGATTTTATGCCGCTGCATCCAGAATACCGTTGCTATGATAAGCAACACGATGACGAGATATACGACATAAGCATACGACGACGCCCACCACGGCGGTGTTATCACAAACGGGAATGTAAATGCCGCTTCATAGAGCGTATTATCGGCATTGGTATAGGAAACCTCCAACTCGTATGACCCGGGCACCAAGTTCGACAAAATAATCTCCCGCGTATCGCCTATGGAGACACGGCTCACATCCTTGTTGTTGTCACGCAACAAACGATACGAAAGCAGGCACTTGCTATTCGATACAAAATCTATGATGGAGAAATGGAAATCGAGTGAATTTTCCGTATAGTTGAGCTTCACCGGCTTCTCATAACTGCGCTGCAATGGCCGCGGCTGGTTATTTACATTATATGCCGACAAAAAGAGCGCGGGTTTGTATGCACTGATGGCCACCTCCCGCGGGCGAAACTCCGTAAAGCCGTTGCTGCCGCCAAAATATAATTCGGTACAATCATCGGTTGCCAAGGAAGCGCCATCCGAGAACTCGTTTCCTTGCAGGCCGTCCGTGTCATAGTAGTACGCCGTAGAGCGTTTTTCCATGTTGATACGCGCGATACCGCGATTGGTACTTACCCACAACTCGCCATTACTGTCTTCGAGAATGCCGTGTATGTAATTATTGAGCAGACCGTTACCTACGCCCATTCTGAGGAAGGCAGATTTGCCGGCACCATACGTCAGGCGGTTCAACCCGTTGGTCGTACCGGCCCATATATTGCCGCGGCTATCTACGAAAACACATATTACATCATTGCAACTGATGCTGTTTGTATCGGCAGGGTTATTCTTGAATATCTTTACACGCCCGTTGTCGGGATTGAGCAGGTTAAGGCCGCCACCCCGGGTGGCTATCCACAAAGCCGTATCGGATTGCCATGCCAAAGAATAGATAATATTGCTACTCAGACAATTCTCTTCTCTGTTGAACGAATAGTGCTTATAAGAGAGTATTCTGTATTTACCATCTACACGCTCTATCTGCATCCTGAATAGCCCGTTTCCGCTGGTACCCGCCCACAAGACCGAGTCGCCGCGTTGTGAAAGGGCATATACCGAATAGATATCGGGCGGCAAGCCCTCCCCCACATATTCGGGACGATAAAACGCCCCATCGCGCCGTGAATAATAACAGAGCCCCCGTCCGTCGCATCCGACCCAAAAGTCTCCTTCAACAGCAGGGCACAGGGCAAAAACAGAGTTGTCGGGCAAGCCATCGGCGGTTGTATAGCTCCGCGCTCCGCCCCAGCGGCCCGAAGCCTGCCGCGACATATGCAGCAAGCCGCCTCCTTTTGTCCCAATCCATAATCCGTTATCGCCATCGTCGAGGAAAGCGCGCACGGCATACATACCCAGCCCCGGCAAGGTAGAGGGTGTATATGAGTCGAAAAACTTACCATGCGGTATCAAGCCATACAATCCGCGGGCATCGGTGCCGACCCATAATATGCCTTGCGAACTTGCGGCCAGCGAAAGCACCGACAAACCGTCGAAACGCCACTCGACATCTCGTCCTATACCATAAAAAATACACAACCCCGCATTTGTTCCCAAATAGTATTTGCCGTCATGATACAATACATCGTTGAGTTGCTCCCTGACCCGCTTGACTCTCTTTACCACCGACGGCGCACTCGTCTCTACAAAACTCAGGGAACCATCGCGGCCCTGTATCCATATTCTGCTGCATTTGTCATACACCACCATGCGCTGCTCCATCCCAAACTCGGCCACATCGACAATGGCAAGTTTCACGCCGTCGTCCTCCTGTGCAAATCGGCAACAGGCCATATACGAGTCATATACAACCCATAAATGGTCTTTATTGTCAAAAAATATCTGCAACACGCCGACATCCGACAACTCACTCGGCAGAGCGATTTTATCGAACCGATTCTCCTCTGCCTTAAAGTGATATATTCCCGAATTATATGCCGTAGCAACTATCTCATTCGATGAATTGCGGCACACGTCGAAAGCATTCTCCCTGAATATGAGCTTTCCCTCGTAAGCCAGGTAATAGTTATCGAAAGTACCGTCGTAAACATTGTACCGGTTGATGCCATAATCCGTCGCTATCCACATAAGGCCTTCGGCATCCTCGAAGATACGGCGTACAACAGGATTTGACAACCCCGAGCTGGCTGCAAAATCGGGGCGGAAAACACGCATCATGGCTCCGTCGTAGCAATTGAGTCCGTCCCATGTCCCTATCCACAATAATCCACGCGAATCCTGACAGAGTGAAGTAACCGAGCTACTGCTCAATCCATCGTTGGTTGTCAGCCGGATAAGATTTTCATTTGCCGACGCCATTTGAGAGAAGGCAAAAAGCAACACAATATATATGAATATCGTCCGATACATAACGAGGAGTGTTTTCATGATGGAGCTCAAAAGTACAACAAAATAGATATAGAGACAAACTTTATATGACATTTTTACGTTCATGGTACATATATCAGCTCCATTCTCAAACTTACAAAAAGGTGCACTACATGAACAAAAAAGGATACTATATTGACTATTCGGCCACCTGCAACATAAGTACACCCTTTTGAAACGGAATAGTACTGTTATTAAAAACAGCACTGATACCTTTGCACCGTTAGCCTTTGACAGCAACATTAACCTTGATTTGTACATAAACAAAAATACCGACACGACAACAAAACAAAAACATATAACTATGGATTACGCAAAAAGAATCGCCCCCAACCCTTTGTTAAAACCATCGCAACTCAAACCCATGATTGACGGGATGGAGATTGTATGTCTGTTAAACCCCGGTGTATTCCGCTACAACGGTCGCATCTGGCTTTTACTTCGCGTTGCCGAGCGACCCAAACAAATAGAGGGACGCATCAGTTTCCCCGTTTACACGCCCGAAGGTGAAATCAAGGTTATCTCTTTCGACAAAAACGACCCCGACCTCGACGCCACCGACCCGCGCGTTATAGGATACCGCGGACAAAACTACCTCACGACACTCTCATACTTGCGTTTGGTATGCAGCGAAGATGGCGTTAATTTCTACGAAGACCCCGCCTATCCCCCCATATTCGGAAAAGGAGAGTTAGAGTCGTTCGGTATCGAAGACTGCCGCGTAGCTACAACAGAAGAGGGATTCTTCCTCACATATACCGAGGTTTCGCCCGTAGCCGTAGGTGTAGGACTGATGCACACCACCGACTTCAAGCACTTCGACCGTCACGGTATGATATTCCCGCCCCACAATAAAGATTGCGCCCTCTTCGAAGAGAAGATAGGCCAATACTTCTACGCATTCCACCGTCCCAGCAGCCCCGAACTCGGCGGCAACTACATTTGGTTGGCCGAGTCGCCCGACCGTCTGCACTGGGGCAACCACCGTTGCGTAGCCACGACCCGCGAAGGCAAGTGGGACTCGGCCCGCGTAGGAGCCGGTGCATCCCCCATCAAAACGCCGCGCGGCTGGTTAGAGATATATCACGGAGCAACCCGCGAAAACCGCTATTGCCTGGGCGCATTGCTGCTCGACCTCAACGACCCCTCGAAGGTACTTGCACGCAGTGAAGAGCCCATCATGGAGCCCATCGCACCCTACGAACAAACCGGCTTCTTCGGCAATGTTGTCTTCACCAACGGCCATTATGTCGAAGGCGACACCATCCACATGTACTACGGAGCAAGCGATGAGGTAATTTGCAAAGCAACGCTCTCTATCAGTGAGATTTTGGCTACCCTATAACTCATTGCGCCATGATAGAAAAACTGACCAACGAGTTCCGCGTATTCCGCTCACAGCCCCACAACATGCAAGTACTGCTGGGCGTAAACATGCTCTACGCCCTGGTACTGCCCGTAGTCGAGGTATTTGTAGGAGCATACATCATGCGTAATACCAACGACCCCGCCATGGTGGCACTCTACCAGCTTGCCATGTATGTAGGTATCATCCTCACATCGGTATGCAACGGTGTGCTGTTGAAGTTTGTCAAAGTCAACATTCTCTATACCATAGGCATCCTGCTCAGCGCCGTCTCCATGGTAGTGATGATGTCGCTTTCATCGCTCGACCTGCTGCAACTCTGTATCGCAGGATGCGCCATGGGAGCCGCTTCGGGATTCTTCTGGACAAACCGCTACTTACTCTCGCTCAATGTCACCGAAGATGACAACCGCAACTACTATTTCGGGTTGGAGTCGTTTGCCTTCACCATAGCCAACATCGTGGTACCCCTCGGTGTAGGAGCCCTCATCGCAGGACTCTCGGGACACCAGATCTTGGGTATCACCTTCGATGTGAACCTCTCCTACCGGGTAGTCACCATCATCACCCTGTGCATCGCCATTATTGCCTGCTACGTACTTTCGTTCGGCCGATTCGAGAACCCGCACCAGAAAGGCTTCCTCTACATCAAGTTCCACACCTTGTGGTATAAGATGCTTTCACTCGCAGGACTCAAAGGCCTGGTACAGGGATTCTTGGTAACAGCACCCGCCATACTCATCCTCAAACTGGTGGGCAACGAGGGCTCGCTCGGTGTCATACAAGGCGTGAGCGGTGCCATTACCGCCATACTCGTGTATGTACTCGGCCGTGTAACGAAACCCAAACATCGCACCATCGTCTTCGGGGCAGGTCTCACCATCTTCCTCGTAGGCTCGGTAGTCAACGGCATCATGTTCTCGGCCACGGGCGTTGTTATCTTTGTTCTCTGCAAAGTTATATTCCAGCCGCTGCACGACCTGGCATACTTCCCCATCATGATGCGGGTTATCGACGTCGTTTCCAAAATAGAAAAACGCAACGAGTACGCCTATATATTGAGCCACGAATTCGGCTTGTTCATAGGCCGCGCCTCGGGACTCATCCTGTTTATCGTTCTCGCATTCTGGGTGTCGGAAGATTTTGCACTCAAATATGCACTCGTTATCGTAGCACTCATACAGATGCTATCGCTCCCCCTCAGCAAACATATTATCAAAGAATGTAATCGTTTAGACGCATGAAAAACATCGCTTATTCAGCTCTTTCCATACTGGCGGCTTACAGCCTCGTTGCCTGCTCGCAACAAGCTCCCATAGGCACGCCCGTACAACAAGTTTCGGTAGCCCGCATAGACAGTATGCCCGACATGCCGCAACCCTATAAAATGCTCGACTGGCGCCAGAAAGCCGAAGACTTCGACCGCTACGCATTCGATTTCGACACCCGGGTCAACGGCAACCCCCTCATTTGGTTAGACAATTCACGTCGCAACATAGACCAGACCACGTTTGGTATGTATACCGCCATCAACGACTGCCGCCAAGGCCCCGACAACAACAATGGCGAGTTTCACGAGAGCCTCAACTCCCTGGCCGCATTGCTCGGTGCCGGGTTGATAGGTATCGACAAAACCAACCAGGACGGATACAACTACGTGAAGATGGTGCAAAACTACTTCAACAGCGACAACGGCTGGAACATCATCATGAACAATACCAACCCCGATGTCGCTCTGCTCGGCGGCGGATATGGCCGCGACTGGTGGTACGATGTATTCCCCAATGTCCTCTATTATGCCGTCAGTGACGTATTCCCCGGTGTCGAAGGCAGCGATGAAATCATGCACACCATTGCCGAACAATTTTGCAAGGCCGACTCTGTATTGAACGGGAATTACGACTATTCATACTTCGACTACTCCCGCATGCAAGGCATGGTCAACCACATACCCCTGCAACAGGATGCCGCAGGCGGACACGCATGGGTACTCTATGCAGCCTACCAAAAATTTGGCGACCCGCGCTATCTGCAACATGCCAAGAGCGCACTCGACGCCCTCATGTCTCAAAAAGAGAGCCGCTTCTACGAGATTCTCTTACCCATGTCGGCCATCGTGGCAGCACGGCTCAATGCCGAAGAGGGGTGCAACTACGATGTACAGAAAATCCTCGACTGGACTTTCGACGGATGCCAAGACCCCAAAGGCCGGTATGGCTGGGGCGTAATCGCCGAACGTTGGGGAGACTATGACGTACACGGCCTGCAAGGCAGCATATACGACGGCGGCGGCTACGCATTCTTCATGAACAGTGTCAAACTCGCATGGCCGCTCGTCCCCATGGTAAAATATGAGCCCCAATATGCCGACGCAATAGGAAAATGGATGCTCAACCTTGCCAACGCCTGCCGCCTCTTCTACCCGGGCGAAATCGACGACAAGCACCAGTGGCTGCCCGAGATGAAAGAGCTCACCCACAACAATGTTGCATACGAGGGATTGCGCAAAACCGACTGCTATGGCAAGGAGTCGTTGCAGGGCGTAGTACCTGTCGCATTGGGCGACGGACCCAACTGGAACCCCAACAACCCGCCCGAGAGCATGTTCAGCTTATACAGCACCTCGCCCGTAGGTATTCTGGGAGCAATGGTAGACACCACCGATGTCGAGGGTATCATCCGCATCGATTGCAATGTCACCGACTTCTATGCCGACCGCACATTCCCCACATACCTCTATTACAACCCCTACGACAAGGAGCAAACCATCACCTACGATGCAAGCGGAAATGCCGACTTGTTTGACATCGTAAGCAAACAATATGTAGCACGCAATGTCGAGGGAAGTGCCTCTATAAAACTGCCCGCCAAGCACGCTCGCATCATAGTGGAACTGCCTGCCGGCACAGAGTTAACCACCGACGGTGCCAAAGTCGTTACCGCCGACGGCCAAACGGTAAGTTACAAATAGGACATCTAAACAATTAATACCATGTATAAGAAATTTTTTCTTTCCCTGCTATGCCTCATGACAATAGGCTTGGCAGCAGCCCAACAAAAGGCTCCCGTCACGGGACACGTCAGTGACGCAGCTTCGGGCGAAGCGCTTATAGGCGTAAGCATTCGTGTTGACGGGACTTCGACAGGCACCTCGTCCGATATAGACGGCAATTTCTCCATATCGGCACCCGGCAATGCCACCCTCATATTCACCTACATGGGTTATGAACCCGTGCGCCTGAATATCGACAACCGCAACACCTTGGACGTGAAAATGAATGTACAGGCCGAACTCATAGAGGAGGTTGTCGTAGTAGGTTACACCTCTATGAAAAAACGCGACGTATTAGGTGCCGTATCGAAACTCGAAGGCGATGCCATCACCGCACTCCCCGTTTCATCGGCAGCACAAGCCATGCAAGGCCGCATCGCCGGCGTTTCGGTATCTAACGCCACCGGAGCTCCGGGCGCAGGCGTTTCGGTACGTGTGCGCGGTGTAGGCTCTATCAGCTCCGACAACGAACCGCTCTACATTGTCGACGGTATACCCATCGAAGATGCCATGAACCTCATATCGCCCAATGATATCGAGAACATCACGGTCTTGAAAGACGCCTCGTCGGCAGCCGTATATGGTTCGCGCGCCAACAACGGTGTCGTACTCATCACCACGAAAAGCGGTAGCAAAGGCAAGGCACGCATCTCCTATAACGGACAATTCGGTTTCCAAACCCACGGACACCTCATCCCCATGGCAAATGCAGCCCAATACCGCGAGATTTATAACGAATCTGTCGCCAACGACAACGCCATGGGCGGCATACAACGTACCCCGATTACCGAAGAGTATATGCAAAACCTGGCCGACGTCGATTATCTCGACGCCATATTCCGCACGGCTCCCATCTTCGTACAAGAGCTCTCTATAAGCGGCGGCAGCGAAAAAGTAAATTACCTCTTATCGGGTTCTTACTACGGACAAGACGGTATCATCAATAACAGTGGCTACGACCGCATCTCGGTACGCTCCAACATAACGGCCGACGTAAAAGAGTGGTTGAGCGTAGGACTTAACCTCAGTGCCGCACAAGCCAACACACAATATGTATCCAGCTCGGGCGACGGTTACGGCAACAGCGAGGGCGGTAGCGTGGTACGTTACGCCATGTTCCGCAACCCCAACATCCCCGTCCGCGATGCCGATGGCAACTTCGTAGACCTGCCCAGTGTCTATTTCGGCAACTCCATCTACGACACCTTCTTCGGCGACAGCTACAACCCGGTTGCACTTGCCGAGTATACCGACCGCAACCGTCGCGACATGCTCTTCTTCGGAAAAGTAAACCTCACATTCAAGCTGCCGTTCAACATAAAATGGACCAACAACTTCGGTGTCGACTACAAAGGCACAGATTATAAAGTATTCAACCGCTCGTGGGGCGACGGAAACCGTATCAACAACCCCAACGGTATCGCCGTAGAACAGGGCCGTTACCTCAACTGGACCTTCAACTCGGTCATCGACTACCGTCAGAGCTTCGGCGAGGACCACAACCTTTCGGCTTTGTTAGGTTTCGAGGCTATCCGCAACAACGAATATTTCACCAACGAGTCTGACCAGAACTTCCCCGTTTGGGACAAAGACCTGCTCTACGTAGGCAACGGCCTGGGTGAGAAGACAGCCTATGAGTCGGAATATACCTCTACACTGGCCTCTTTCTTTGCACAAGTTTCCTACGACTATAAGTCGCGCTACTACGTATCGGGAACGTTGCGCTACGATGGTTCGTCGCGTTTCGTCGGCAACAACCGCTGGGGTCTCTTCTACTCGGCTTCGGCAGGTTGGAACCTCGACCAAGAGGCGTTCCTCCGCGACGTAAACTGGCTCAACAAACTGAAACTGCGCGTTGGATATGGTGCCATAGGTAACCAAAACGTAGGCAACTATGCTTACTCCGACTATTACAGCTCCAACTATAACTACCCCTTCTCGGGCACCTCGTACTACGGATATGTACAAACCAAGCTGGGCAACCCCAACCTGAAATGGGAAACCAGCCGCCAATTCAATGCCGGTATCGACTTTGAGGTGCTGCGCGGAGAGCTGGGCATGAGCATCGACTACTACAACAAAATCACCGACGACATGCTCGTAGAGGCCTCATATCCGCCCTCGTTAGGTAATGCCGACCCCAACTGGATAAACAGCGGCTCGGTATTGAACGAAGGTGTCGATGTCGAGATATACTACCGCAAGCAATGGAACGATGCCAGCTTCAACGTTTCGCTCAACGCCGGCTGGTTGCACAACGAGGTTCTCGAATTGGAAGCTCCCATCCTCGGCGGTCGTGTCGACAACGGTATCTACGCCACCAAGACCGAGGTAGGCTACCCCATCGGTTCGTTCTACATGTATGAGATGGAAGGTATCTTCCAGAATGAGGCCGAAATTCTCACCTCGGCATACCAGGGTGCCGACATCGAACCGGGTGACGTGAAATTCGTCGACCAAAACGGTGACGGTATCATCAACGACGAAGACCGCGTACATTTAGGCAGCGCTATCCCGGTTGCCACCCTCGGTCTGAACATCGGCGGTACATACAAAGGTTGGGACCTGAGCCTCTTCTTCCAAGGTGCTTTCGGTCAGAAAATATATAACCAAATCCTCACCGACAGCGAAGGTTTCTATCGCGGTTTCAACGTTACGGAACGCTACTACGAAAACCACTGGACAGGCGAAGGCTCTACCAACGAGTTCCCCCGCGCTTCGTGGAAAGCCAAGAGCAACAACGCCCGCGTATCGTCGCGCTTC
>UQMR01000062.1 GCA_900542255.1 uncultured Porphyromonadaceae bacterium | reverse complement strand
TCACCATCTTCCCCGAGGATTTCGGTGCACTTGTATTCATTCTGGCTCCGGGCGCATTCATAGCATTGGGCTTCCTCATTGCCATTATCAACAAACTTAAAACGAAATAAAGATGCTTACCTACATATCTATTCTCATCACTGCGATTTTTGTCAACAACATCGTATTATCGCAATTCCTCGGCATCTGCCCCTTCCTGGGTGTGTCGAAAAAGATAGACTCGGCATTGGGTATGGGAGCAGCCGTAACGTTTGTCATGCTGCTGGCAACGATAGTGACTTACCTGCTGCAAATATATTTGTTGGAGCCCTTCGGGCTGTCGTTTATGCAGACCATTGCGTTTATCCTCGTTATAGCCGCTCTGGTGCAAATGCTCGAAATCATACTCAAAAAAGTATCGCCGTCGCTCTACCAGGCATTGGGAGTGTTCCTGCCCCTCATCACAACCAACTGTGCCATACTGGGTGTAGCCATCATGGTCATACAGAAAAATTTCACACTGCTCGAATCGACCGTATTTGCCATCTCTACGGCGCTGGGCTTTACACTGGCTCTTACCATCTTTGCAGGTATCCGCGAGCAACTTGCCCTCACCACGGTACCCAAGGCCATGAAGGGGATGCCGATAGCCTTGATAACGGCAGGATTGCTGGCCATGGCGTTCATGGGCTTCTCGGGTATTAAAATCGGTTAATTTCTCATACGAAAGATATAGAATAAAAAAGTTTTTATAACTTTACCCCGAACTGGAACGTTAACTCTTGTGCGATGTTGTAGCAACAAGGAGTTAACGTTTTGTTTTTATCAAAAAAAATGAAAACACACAATCGCGGCGAAAAGAGCTGCAAGCCCTTAAAAGCCGTCATTGTAAAAGCGATAGAGTTTACAATCATAATGACCTGAACTATGGCAAAAATCAAAGGAGCTATCATCGTAAACGCCGAGCGTTGCAAAGGATGCAACTTGTGCGTAGTAGCATGCCCGTCGAAAGTACTGGCGCTACAACCTCAAAAAGTAAACAACAAGGGTTATCACTATGCCTTTATGCAAAATCCCGATGATTGCATAGGATGCGCAAGCTGCGGCATCGTATGCCCCGACGGTTGCATATCGGTATATAAAGTGAAATTGTAAAAAACGCATCGAGCCTGTGTGTAAGATGCAATAGAATGACAACTACAAAGGAAAACACAATATGAGCGAAGAAGTAAAATTGATGAAAGGTAACGAGGCGATTGCACACGCCGCTATCCGATATGGAGCAGACGGATATTTCGGTTACCCTATAACTCCGCAATCTGAGGTGATGGAAACCCTCATGGCATTGAAGCCGTGGGAAGATACAGGCATGGTGGTATTGCAAGCCGAGAGCGAGGTAGCCGCCATCAACATGGTATATGGCGGTGCAAGCTGCGGCAAAGCCGTCATGACATCATCGTCGAGCCCGGGTGTGAGCCTGAAACAAGAGGGTATATCGTACTGCGCCGGCGCCGAGCTGCCTTGCCTTATTGTAAACGTAATGCGTGGAGGCCCCGGTCTGGGTACAATCCAACCGAGCCAGGCCGACTATTTCCAAGCTACCAAGGGCGGCGGTCACGGCGACTATCACCTGATAGTACTCGCACCCGCTTCGGTACAAGAGATGGCCGACTTCGTGGGCTTGGGCTTCGACCTCGCTTTCAAATACCGCAACCCGGCCATGATACTTGCCGATGGCGTGATAGGACAGATGATGGAGAAGGTCGTATTGCCTCCCTATCGTCCCCGCCGCACCGAAGAGGAGATACGCAAAACGATGCCGTGGGCAACGCAAGGACGCACCCCCGACCGTGAGCGCAACGTCATCACATCGCTCGAACTCGACCCCGCCATTATGGAGCAGCGCAACATCAAGTTGCAAGCCACATACCGCCGCATAGAGGAAAACGAGATACGCTATGAAGCACTCAACTGCGAGGGAGCCGATTATCTGATGGTAGCCTTCGGCTCTATGGCCCGCATCTGCCAAAAGACAATAGAGCTGGCAGCCGCAGAAGGCATCAAGCTGGGACTCTTGCGTCCTATTACACTGTGGCCGTTCCCCTATGCCGCCATCAACGAAATGGCAAAGGGAAAGAAAGGCGTATTGGTAGCCGAGCTCAATGCCGGACAAATGATAGAAGACGTGAAACTCGCCGTAAATTGCAGTTTACCCGTCGAGCACTTCGGCCGTTTGGGCGGTATTGTACCCAGCCCCGACGAAGTTTTGGCAGCTATCAAAGAAAAACTCATGTAATTGCCTACCTCTAAAAAGCTAAAACAATGGACGTAAACGAAATCATAAAACCCGAAAACCTCGTATATAGCAAGCCCACCTTGCTCAACGACAATACCATGCACTACTGCCCGGGGTGCAGCCATGGCGTTGTACACAAACTCATTGCCGAAATCGTAGAAGAAATGGGCATGACACAAGACACTATCGCCGTATCGCCGGTAGGTTGCGCCGTCTTTGCCTACAACTACGTAGATGTAGACTGGATTGAAGCTGCCCACGGTCGTGCTCCCGCTGTCGCAACTGCGGCCAAACGCCTCAACCCGAACAAACTTGTCTTCACCTACCAAGGCGACGGCGACTTGGCAGCCATCGGTACGGCCGAGACGATACACGCCTGCAACCGGGGTGAGAACATCACCATCATATTTATCAATAACGGTATCTACGGTATGACGGGCGGACAAATGGCACCCACTACCCTCGAAGGTATGGTGACAGCAACCTGTCCCTATGGACGTACACCGGAGTTGAACGGCTATCCGCTGCACATATCGGAGCTTGTAGCCAAGCTGGCAGGCGCATGCTACGTGACACGCCAAAGCGTACACAATGTCGCCGCCATACGGAAAGCCAAGAAAGCCATACGCCAAGGTTTTGAGAACTCGATGGCAAAGAAAGGCACATCGCTGATAGAAATCGTTTCTACTTGCAACACGGGATGGAAAATGTCGCCCGACAAAGCCAATGCGTGGATGGAAGAGCACATGTTTGCCGAGTATCCCATGGGAGACCTCAAAAATGTATAACCTGTAAAAACTACAATTTATGACACATGAAATAATCATTGCAGGATTTGGAGGACAAGGTGTCCTCTCGATGGGTAAAATATTGGCATACTCGGGACTGATGGAAGGCAAAGAGGTTACTTGGATGCCTGCTTACGGACCCGAACAACGCGGCGGTACAGCCAACGTAACGGTTATATTGAGCGACGAGCGCATCTCATCGCCCGTATTGCACTCCTACGACATTGCCATCGTGCTGAACCAACCGTCGCTCGACAAATTCGAAGACAAAGTGAAACCCGGCGGAATACTCATTTACGACAGCTACGGCATCACAACGCCTCCGACCCGTACCGACATAGAATGCTACTGCATAGACGCCACCGAGATTGCCGCACAGATGAACAACTCGAAAGCCTTCAATATGATTGTATTGGGCGGATTGCTGAAACTGCGTCCCATGGTGACAATGGATAGCGTAATAAAGGGATTAAAGAAATCGTTGCCCGAGCGTCACCACAAACTCATCCCCATGAACGAGCAAGCCATCTACAAAGGAATGGAGAGCATCGTTCCCATGGAACGTTAAAGACACAAATGAGCTTGCAGCCACACCTCTGACAGAGGGTATTGCTGCAACTGCAAAGGATAAAGAACCCGGCCTCTTTCCGAGATACCGGGTTCTTTCTTTATTATAGAAAAACTTCTCCGTACCACAACCCCACCATACACAGCCCCCCATTCCCGATAACCGCAAGAGAGTGAGAGAGGCGCAGGAACGGGCCGGAATAATTTTCACGGAATCGCTCTTCACAAGCCCGCCACAGCGCGATGCTACATGCAGGCATTGCTTTTACAGAGCGGCACGATGATTTTTTTCAGACATATTTACTATTTTTGCATATACAGAGGGGGCAGTACCCATAAGAAAGAGAAAGAGATAAGTCGCTCCGTACGGGACAACTTGCCAGTATAAGCTACCACCGTACCGCACGACCGCCCCTTGCTGCACAACATCACACATTATGCACATGAGCCGCTTTGCCATACTTCTTACCGCCCTGCTGGCGGCGATAAACGCCGCAGCGCGCTCGTATCTCGTAGAGCCCCAATGGCAGACGGGAAAGAGCGACTTCCGCGAAGCATACGTCGACGAAAACGGCAATCTGACAGACTATTACACATTACAGGGAAGCGATACGGTAAATGTATTCGATGTAGGTGCCGACGAGTACGACCTCGATATTTCACTGGAACTGCAAAACTGCCACAACGAACCGTACGCGACCTATGTGCAGTATTACAGGGACGAGAAGGGACAGAAACGAAAAGCTAAGGAGCGGGTACAAAACCCCATTTACGGTTGGGTATGGGGCATGCGCGACATGCAACACTATAATGCCGTGCTGATGCGAAACGCCGATACGGAAGAATCGGTATACAGCATTATCGACGTAGAGTATTGCGTGGTAACGGTCGATGAGAACGATACCACCTACCATACGCCTTGGACAAGTTATTACCTGAACATGACCCTCTCCAACATGAGAGCACCCCGCTTTTGGCTGCAATATCGCAACCATACGGTATGGATAGGCGGAGGTGAAAACTACGACATTCCCTGGACGGTGCTACATAATATACCCTGCTTCGGACGCTACACAGGGCTATACCTGGGCAGCGCAGCCAAGGTAAAGGTAAGCAACCCCATTATTGCCGTCAATGCCAAGGAGCGACCTGCACAAACAGGGGCCACACAGGCAAGCCTGGCCGACTATTTTGCCTCACACCGCTGCTCTCCCATCGAAGGTTTTTGGGATGTCGAGACAGAACATCTGCTCAACAGAGAGCTGAAAATGGGCGGTAAATACCGCCTGGGTATCATCGCCGATGGCGACGAATACCGCATCATCTACCTGTCGGGGGCCAGAATCTATCCGGGAAAGTGGAAAGAGGGGATGGTAAAGGGGAGGCTTACGCCCAACTCCTGGGGAAGATACGACCTGACGTGGTATGATGCAGAGGGGGTCTTGCTGAAAGATTTATATGCCGAGCTGCGGGGCAACACCCTGATTTTGGATTTCGGCGTCTATGATGCCACTCTCATACTGACACGAAACACCGAAGATGAAAATCCTGCCAATATGCCGCGCACGGCACAACGGGTATTCGGCACCGGATTTGCCATACATGCCGACGGATACGTGGCTACCAACTGCCACGTCGTAAAGGGTTGCAACACCATATACCTGCACAGTACCGACAACCGCTTCCCTTCGCCGCTCAGAGCCTCGGTGGTGATATGCGACGAGGCAAACGACCTTGCCATACTGAAAATAACCGACAGGCGGGTCACACATCTCGGAGAACTGCCCTACCGCCTTGCAGCAAAGAACTTGGAACGCGGCGAGGAGGTCTTCTGCCTCGGCTACCCCAACAACTACCTGCTGGGGAACGAGATAAAGGTATCACAAGGAATCATAACGGCACTCAACGGCTTATCGCCTGCGCAATATATGGTATCGCTCGACATCGACCACGGCAGCAGCGGCAGCCCCGTGTTCGACAAGAAAGGCAACATCGCAGGTATCATCACGGCCGTTTTTAACCGGGAGTATGTAATGCTCACGGCGAGCCTGGCCGTAAAATCGGCATATCTGCTGCAACTCATGCAGCAAACAGAGATAAAGCCGGCCCCGGCACAACAGCAAAAAGAGCTATCGCCTACCGAGTGGATAGATGCGATAGCTCCGTATGTATTTCTGATAGAGTGCTATTGAGAGAGGCACATCATGCCTCCATGGCCTGCTTGATGTCGGCTATAATATCCTCTACATCCTCTATTCCTACCGACAGGCGTATCAGGTCGGGCTCTACGCCGGCCTCGCGCAACTGCTCGTCGCTGAGCTGCCGGTGGGTATGGCTGGCCGGATGCAAAACCGAGGTACGAGCATCGGCCACATGCGTAACAATAGCCGCCAACTGCAAATGGTCGATAAAGCGCAAGGCTACGTCGCGACCGCCCTTCAAGGCAAAGGATATTACGCCGCATGAGCCTTGGGGAAGGTATTTTTTGCCCAATTCGTAATATTTGTCGCCGGGCAGACCGCAGTAATGCACCCATGCGACACGCTCGGATGCTTGCAGGAACTGTGCCACCTTCATGGCATTGCTGCAATGACGTTCCATGCGCAGATGCAGGGTCTCTAAGCCGATATTGAGCAGGAATGCGTTCTGAGGCGACTGCACAGAGCCCAAGTCGCGCATAATTTGTCCCGTTGCTTTTGTGATATATGCTTTTTTGCCGAAGTGCTGGGTATATACCAAGCCGTGGTATGAGGCATCGGGCTCGGTAAGGCAGGCAAACTTGTCGTGATAGGCTTCCCAATCGAAATTGCCGCTATCGACAATAACACCGCCCATGGCCACTGCATGGCCATCCATATATTTGGTAGTGGAATGTGTCACGATATCGCAGCCCCATTCGATAGGACGACAGTTTATGGGTGTGGCAAAGGTGTTATCGACTATCAGGGGGACCCCCATACGATGGGCTATATGTGCCATGCGCTCAATATCGAGGACGTTGCAGCCGGGATTGGCAATCGTCTCGCCGAAAAGGAGTTTCGTATTGGGACGGAAGGCTGCCATAATGGTCTCGTCGTCGGCATCTTGGTCGACAAAAGTAACGTCGATACCCATTTTCTTCATCGTGACAGCAAAGAGGTTGAAGGTACCTCCATATATATGCGATGTGCTTACAAAATGGTCGCCGGCACTACAAAGATTAAAAACAGCATAAAAGTTTGCCGCCTGCCCCGATGAAAGAAGCATGGCAGCTTCGCCGCCTTCGAGGGCTGCAATCTTGGCAGCGACAGCATCTGTTGTGGGATTCTGCAAACGGGTATAGAAATAACCCGAGTCTTCCATATCGAAAAGCCGGGCCATCTGCTCGCTGGTATCGTACTTGAAAGTAGTGCTTTGTATAATAGGCAACACACGGGGCTCGCCTTGGCGAGGTGTCCAACCGGCTTGTACGCAAAGCGTTGCCGGAGAATTCTTTTTCGTCATTTCTGAATATTATTATTTATCGGAATACTTGTCCTTGTTCATCATATACTTGTCTAAGGTAGAACGCAAACCGTGCAAGTCTTGTTCTATCTTCTTCCACTTTTCGAGGGTCTCCATGTCGTAACGTTTCTCCGACTTGGCATCTTGCAGCAACTCTTCGGCCCGCTGCATCCAGCCGACAGCATCGTCCAAACGGTCGGAATAGATACAAGCCACTATCATGCACCAATACATATCGGGGTCGGACGGAAACTTGACCATGAATTGTTCCAAGAGCTTGATTACCTCATCATACCGCTTGGTTTTGAGGCAGGTATCGGCCAAAGCGACAGCTGCGGCCTCATCGAAGACGGCGGCATGGGAAAAGGGCGAAAGATAGTCGTATGCCTCCTGATACCGGCCCTCTTGCGCGAGCAGCTCACCCAGGAAGATGTTAGACATAATATCGCCGTCGTTGTAAGAAAGCGACTTGCGCAGCGTTTCGATGGCAGCCTTATTATCGCCCATGCTGTAATAGCATACGGCCAGTTTATAGTAGGCATTGCCGTTATGCTCGTTTTCTTCGATGGCTTTTTGAAGATACTCTATTGCCACCTCTTCTTTCTCTTCGTTTATATATACTTGTGCGATATACTCATAGGCTACCGACTTGTCGGATGTGACCTCTCTGAACTCGTCGAATTGCTTGGCGGCCTCTTGACTGCGACCGGCCAAGAGAAAACAGAAGCCTTTGTAGGAGAGTATGTTCTCGTCCTTATCGTCTATTGCAAGGGCATAGTCGCAGGCTTCTATGGCTTCTTCGTATCGCTGCAACCTGACGTAAGCCTTGGCCAGCTCGGCCCAATCGTCGGTAGAATAAGGATTTATGTCGAGCAGTTTGTTATACCAGAAAACGGCCTCCTCCGTATCCTGACGCTCCTCGCAAGAGAGCGCGATTTCGCGGTATACCGGCGTCATATCGTCGATATGCTCTTCCATATCGGGGATAAGGGCTCCGAGCAACTCTTGCCTGTTATCATCGAATAGAATACCAACGATGTCGATACAATCTTCTATCTGGCAATCGTCATGCCCGATGACGGACAGGAAAGCCGCCACCGCCTCCCGGTCGTTGCCGCGCAACAACTCTACCTCGCCTTTGACAAGGAGATATTCTATGCCACGGTCTGTAACCGATTCGAGTGTACGTCCGGCCTCCTCTATGCGGTCGAGCGAAAGAAGATATTGTGCCTTGCGCAACAAGAGAGCCTCGTCGCCGGGATATAAACCGAGCCCGTACGAGACGACTTGCAAAGCCTTGCGGATAGCCATTTCGTTTTCATACGAATCGGCTATATCTTCTATCTCCTCGACTTCAAAATAAGACTTCTCCTTTGCCGCAAGCATCTTTTCGTAACGCTCGCGTGCAGCAGGCTTACGCACATCTCTTTTCATAGCTGTATATCTGCAACAGCCCGACGCTTTACATAGCATCGGGCTGCCGGCTTTATAAGGTTCTTGTTATTTGGTCTTGGCTTTCTCCCAGCTGTCTTTAAGCGATACCGTACGGTTGAAAACGATATGCGACGCCGTTGTGTCGGGGTCGACACTGAAATAACCTATACGCTGGAACTGGTAATGGTTGCCCACGGCCGCCGATTCGGCAAGATAGGGTTCTATCTTGGCTGTAACCACTTTGAGAGAGTCGGGGTTGAGCAGCTCCCGGAAGTCGCGGTCTTTCTCTTCGGCCGGATTTTCTACCGAGAAGAGGCGGTCGTAGAGTCTCACCTCGGCCTCTTGGCACATCGTGGCCGATACCCAATGGAGCGTACCTTTGACCTTGCGCATGGAGCCGGGCAATCCGCTGCGGGTCTCGGGGTCATACTCGCAATATATCTCTTCTATCTCACCGGCATCGTTTTTCTTGCAACCGGTGCATTTGACGATATATGCCGATTTGAGACGCACCTCTTGCCCGGGTGTCATGCGGAAGAATTTCTTGGGAGGATTCTCCATGAAGTCGTCGCGCTCGATATATAACTCGCGGGTAAAGGGCATTTCGTGTGTTCCAGCCTCGGGGTCCTCGGGGTTATTCTCCGTGGTAAGATACTCTACCTTACCCTCGGGGTAGTTGGTTATTACAAGTTTCACGGGATTGAGCACGGCTGCCACACGGGGAGCTATCTTGTTGAGGTCTTCGCGTACGCTGTGTTCCAACAGCGACACATTGATAAGGGCCTCGAACTTGGTGTAACCGATGCGGTCTACAAAGTTGCGTATGGAGGCCGGCGTATATCCGCGACGCCGCAAGCCGCAAAGGGTGGGCATACGGGGGTCGTCCCATCCCGATACGAGCCCCTCCTTGACAAGCTGCAAGAGCTTGCGCTTGCTCATGACCGTGTAGGTAAGGTTGAGGCGGTTGAACTCTATCTGCCGCGGGCAGTAGCTTTCGTCGGCAAGCTCCTTGACGAAATACTCATACAAGGGACGGTGTACCTCAAATTCGAGCGTACATATAGAATGGGTCACCCCCTCGAAATAGTCAGACTGTCCGTGGGCAAAGTCATACATGGGATATACGTTCCATTTTGTCCCGGTACGGTGGTGAGGGTGCTTGATGATACGATACATGATGGGGTCGCGGAAGTGCATATTGGGCGACGCCATATCTATCTTGGCACGCAGCGTGAGGGTCCCCTCGTCGAACTCACCGGCATTCATGCGCATAAAGAGGTCGAGGTTTTCTTCGACGGGGCGGTTGCGATAAGGGCTCTCCATGCCGGGGCGCGTAGGCGTACCCTTTTGTGCGGCAATCTCTTCGGAGGTTTGCTCATCGACATAGGCTTTGCCCTCTTTTATCATCCTGACGGCCAAATCGAAAAGTTTCGGGAAATAGTCGGAAGCATAATACAACCTGTCTCCCCAATCGAAGCCGAGCCAATGGATGTCTTCTTTGATGGCATCGACATACTCTACATCCTCTTTTACGGGGTTTGTATCGTCAAAACGAAGGTTACATGTACCGCCATAACGCTCGGCAATGCCGAAATCTATACATATAGCTTTGGCATGACCTATATGGAGATACCCGTTCGGCTCGGGCGGGAAACGGGTATTGAGCCTGCCTCCGTTTTTCCCGGCGGCCAAGTCGGCACGCACTATTTCTTCTATAAAATTAACCGATTTTTTTTCTTCGGCATTATCAATCTTTTCAGCCTCTGTCATATACAAAAATCTTTATCGATAATATAAAATAAACGCCATGTCAAGCCTTTGCGAGCACCCGATGCAGCCGTCGTGGCTCTCTCGGGCATCTTATGGGAGCTTGTATATGCTATTCGATGCAAAGATAGTGCAAGACAAGCACAATAGAAAATGAAAAAAGAAGTTTTTCGCATACATCGTCGGGTATGACCCGTTTTGTGTAAATAGAGTGCAACGGTGCATATAGAGATGCCACATTCATATACTTATCCATAGGCGCAACAAGGCGGTGGGCTTATACCCGCGCATATTTTAGGCTGCGAATGTTGCACTTTCATGGTACAAATAGTATCTTTGTGTGATTTGCGACAAGCTATAATTTGCGCTGCAAACAGAGCAGAGAAGTATGTGCCATCTTGAAAAGTTTGCTTTTTACCATGTTATCAATCCTTATACCCACCTATAATTTTGTATGCGTTCCTCTGGCAGCAGAACTGAGCCGCCAAATGCAAGAGTCTGACATCGAGGGCGAGATTGTTGTCATGGACGATGCCTCGACCGATGCTGCCGCCCGTGAGACCAACGCTGCCATAGCCTCGATAGAGGGTTGCCGATATATCGAGTTACCCCAAAACATAGGCATTGCACGCATTCGCAACCGCCTTGCCGAGGCGGCACGATACGATTTCTTCTTGTTTCTCGATGCCGATGTCTTCCCTGTAACCGAATATTTCCTACAAAACTATATAGAGGCAAGCTATATGGCCGATGTCGTATGCGGAGGATTGCTTTTCCGCACACCTGTGGCAACCGATACCAACCGCACGCTGCGATACAAGTACGGTACCCGGGTAGAGGCCCAGACTTCGCGCCAGCGGATGCAGAATCCCTACGGTGAGTTTCGTACACTCAATTTCCTTATCTCACGCGAAGCCTTCTTCAAGACCCGGTTTGACGAGTCATTCTCGCGCTACGGACACGAAGATACGCTCTTCGGCAAGCAGTTGCAGCTCAACGGCTGCACCATTGCACACATAGACAACCCCATATACCACGACGTTCCCGACACCAACGATGAGTTTCTCGAAAAGACGCGCAAAAGCATCGACAACCTGTGCGAGCACCGCAACACCCTGCAATCGCATGTGAGGTTGCTATCGCTCTACGAACGACTGCACCGCCTGCATCTTGCGGGTGCGGTGGCGGGCATTTATACCGTCATCTGCCCGTTGTTGCTGGCCAACTTGCGCAGCAAGCATCCGTCGCTGTTCCTGCTCAATCTCTACAAGGCAGGATATTTGTGCCGCGTCATGCCACGGAATGCGCAAGCTCACTTATAATCTTTGAGAATAATCTGCAACCGCTGCCGCGCAAAGAAGATACGGCTTTTTACGGTTCCGAGGGGCAGCTGCATACGCTCGGCGATTTCGTAGTATTTATACCCGGCAATGTGCATCGAGAAAGGGATGCGGTACTCGTCAGAAAAGCTGTCGATAACTCTCATGATCTCTTTTACGGTATAAGATCCGTCAGGAGTATCGAACCCCGACTCTTGCGGCAGGTTCAGATGGTATAAATCTTCGGTTTGGTCTACGACGGTATTGTTTCTCACAATACGCCTGTAATTATTGATGAATATATTGCGCATTATCGTAAATACCCATCCCTTGAAATTTACGTTATCGACATATTTGTCTTCGTTGTCCAAGGCTTTGAGCGTAGTGTCTTGCAACAAGTCCTGCGCTTCGTCACGGTTTGATGTAAGCATATATGCGAAATTGAGCAAATTGCTCTGTAAATTGAGGAGCCTTTCTTGAAATTGAGGCGAATTCATAGTGCATACATTAGTGTTATTTGCTATGACCGGGAGGAGGAGTACAGTCTGTTATTTGACGATATAAAGCACAAAAGACCATCGGGCACGATAATACGGCCTATTGTAACTTAAAACGGCATACCGGCATAAAGCCGAATGTCCGAGGCGACGTTTTGTCACGGTATATGGTTTCTGATTGCCGCCTCCGGCAGAGGCGTATAAGAAAAAGCATTCATGGACAGCATTGTTTCTAAACATTTTTGCACGCAAGCTCGCCAACGAGACAAATCTTTCTCCTCGGCGGTTTACCTTAATAACAAGGAGTCCGTTACAAAGTTCGATTTTTTTGTAAGAAAATAAAATATTTTATCACTACGCCGGTATATCCACAAACGCTCTTTCATTCCTTTTTCACAATCAGCGGGAGAAAGGCCGCAACAAAAGAGCAATAGGCACACATATTTGCACACAAACAAAAATTGCACTACATTTGTATAGATTCCCGACGGCAATATACCGGCTTGCAAGCTGCTATCCACTCATATTCCCGGCAGCGTCCCGGCCGAGAACTACCGAAGGGAGCAAGGCATTCATAACACAATCCTTCATCATTTCAAGATAGGCCCTATGTTTACATATCGCACCTTGTCGCTGCCACAACTCGTTACCGCCCTCACCTTGCTGGCCGCGGTCTGTTTCACTCCTGTCGCTTATGCCGACACAGAGAACGGAAAACTTCTCTATCAGATAAATATACACGACGAGATAGGCTCTACAACATGGCGATATCTGCTCACCGGAATAGATGAGGCTCATGCACGAAAGGCCGATGCCATCATCCTCGACCTGAATACGTACGGCGGCACGGTCTTGCATGCCGACTCCATGCGCACGGCCATTCTCAATGCCGACATCCCCGTGTATGCCTACATAAGCAACAATGCCGCCTCGGCCGGAGCGCTTATCGCCTTGGCTTGCGACAGCATATACATGCGCCCGGGGGCCCGCATAGGTGCCGCCACCGTAGTAGACGAAACGGGAGTTGCCATGCCCGACAAATACCAGTCTTATATGCGCGCCACCATGCGTGCCACAGCCGAAGCCCATGGCAAGAAGAGCATCGTGACGGCTACCGGCGATACCGTAACGACGTGGCGCCGGGACCCGGCCATTGCCGAAGCCATGGTAGACGAACGGGTTGTCATCCCCCACCTCTCCGACTCGGGGCAGGTACTTACATTCACCGCACAGGAGGCTATGGCTCATGGTTATTGCGAAGCGATAATCCCCGATGCCGATTGCCTGGCCCGCGAACGGCTGCACTACGACACATACCGCATAGAGCAATATACTCCCTCGCTCTACGACAAGATAGCCGGCTTCCTCACCAACCCGGCATTGCAGGCTCTCATGATAACATTCATCATAGGAGGCATTTTCTTTGAGCTGAAAGCTCCGGGCATAGGCTTTCCCACGGCCGTGGCCCTGATAGCCGCCGTGCTCTACTTCCTGCCTCTCTATCTGAACGGGACGGCCGAAAATTGGGAAATACTGCTCTTCGTTGCGGGTGTCATCCTGCTCATTCTCGAACTCTTTGTCATCCCGGGCTTCGGCATCGCAGGCATTACGGGCGGGGTGCTTATGCTGGCCGCGCTGATTCTCGCGCTGGTCTCAAACGTAGCCTTCGACTTTACGCTGGTAAGCGAGGGCTCCATTTCCCGCAGCATTCTCACCGTCATGGCAGGCTTTGTGATAGCCGTATTGCTCCTCCTGTTCCTGTCGCGGCGCATCGGCCGGAAAGGCTTGCTCTACAACTTTGCCCTCCACGCCGAGCAGGCC
>UQMR01000061.1 GCA_900542255.1 uncultured Porphyromonadaceae bacterium | reverse complement strand
AGTGCAGAGCCAAAACGAAAACAAAGTTTTCAAGTGCAGGCTTTGCCGAGCCGCATCCTATCTTATCAAAAGATAGCGAAAGGCAAGCCCACGCAAAAAGGCTGCACGCCGCGGTATAGGGAACAGCCATCGAGAAAAGCCTCTGCCAGGATAAACCGGACCCGACAAAAAGAGAGCGGACAAAGAGCGGAAGCCGAGCGAAAAAATAGTTTGCGAGGCTGTTTTTACAAGTTATTTTTATATTTTTGAAGGTTGAAAATAATACCATAGAAATACATGAAACATATATTTTTGACCATCTGTTGTCTTGCAGCCGGCATCATATCGGCCACATACGCCGAGCCGTTGCGATACTCCATTACGCACTATACTGCCGAGGACGGATTGTCACAGAATACCGTAATGTATATGATGCAAGACCGCAAGGGGCTTATGTGGCTTGCCACTTGGGATGGTCTGAATGTGTTTAACGGCTATGAATTTACCGTATACAAGGCTCTTGCCGGCGACCATGTAAACTTATCCAACAACCGCATACTGACTATCGATGCCGACCGTTACGGATATATATGGCTACTGGCCTACGATTACAGGGTGCACCGGTTCGACCCGCGTACAGAACGGTTTGAGCCTATCAGCGCCACCGGATATGAGGCGCTGAACATAAAACGGATTACCGTATTGCCCAGCGGAAGTGTATGGCTGCACGGCGACCAGGATGAGGCCATACGAGTGACTACCGACAGTGTGACCCACGCCACAACGACCGAGGTATACTCTTCGCAATCGGGATTGTTTCCTTCGCAACATTGCTACCTGGTACACGAAGATAGCGACGGCAACGAGTGGCTGCTATCTGACAACGGTATCGGTGTGATACCCCGCGGAGGCACTACGCCTGAACGTTTTTTCACGGCATCCTATAAATCAAGAGAGAAAAACCTGCAAGCCTTTTATGCCCTCGCCGAGGATACGCTGAATATATGGACGGGCTCTGATAACGGCCGGATATGGCAATATGTAAAAGCCGACAAGAGTTTCGAGCTGCACCAGCTTCCTTCCACGTCACGAATAAAAAGCATCGACCACATAGGCAAATCGGGCAAACTCTTTATCACGACAGAAAACGACGGCGTTTTTGTATATACCCCTGCCAACGGAACGTATGAGCATTACTCGGCTCACAACACGCCGCTTTTGGCAGGCTGCGACATAAAACAAGTCTTTATAGACAGCCACAACGAAGTGTGGATAGACCCGGGGCGGCCGCAGGAAGTATTGCATTATAACCCGGAACGCCGCCAGTTCAAGCAGGAACTCGTGCCAATCAAAATGTCCATTGCCTCGCAAACCAATCCCTTTTTTCTTATACTCGAAGACGAGCGCGGCATTGTGTGGGTGCAACCCGATGGCAGCGGACTATGCTATTACGACCGCGATGAAGAGAAGCTCTATCCGCTTTTCTACGACCAGGAGGAGCTCAATACGACCAACCGCGTGCACTCGGCCTTTACCGACAGACAAGGCAATTTGTGGATTTGCACCTACACGAAGGGACTCGACAAACTATCATTCAATAACAATCCTATCAAAATAAAGCGTTTCGACAAATCGAACCGTTACAGCCTCGACAGTGACGTGCGCAGCATTTTCGAGAACAGCCGTGGCGATGTCTTCATAGGATTGCGCAACGGCACTCTGCAAGTATATGCCCAAGACGGTACCTACAAAGGAATCCTTACCCACAACGGAACCGTCAGCCCGCACGGCAAGGCACTCGATATTGCGGTGTATAATATGGTGGAGGACGATGAGAACCGCTTGTGGATAGCCACAAAAGGCAACGGGTTGTTCTGTGCCACACCCGTTGCGCCCGACAAATACCACATCACGCAATACCGGCATTCAGCCAGCGACATATACAGCCTGAGCAACGACGACCTTTACTATCTGCACATAGACAAAAGCCAGCATTTGTGGATAGCCACATACGGCGGCGGATTGAATTACCTCGATATAGACCACTTAGACCATCCCGTCTTTATCAACCACCGCAATTATCTGAAAAAATACCCTATCAACGAATGCGACCGCGTAAGAACCATCGGAGAGGACAGCACAGGCAACATCTGGGCGGGCACAACGGCCGGTGTACTGATGTTTGACAGCAACTTCGGGACACCCGACGAGATAACATTCAAGCATTATGTGCGCAACGCATACAACCCCAACAGCCTTAGTGCCAACGACGTACACTACATACACACCACTCGCGACGGGGAGCTGTACCTGGCCACGTTTGGCGGCGGACTCAACAAATTGCGAGCCGATGGAGACAGCACCGCCATCTTCGACGTATATACCCATGCCGACGGACTGCCCTCGGACGTACTCCTGGCCATTGCCGAAGACTCGAAAGGCAACCTGTGGATAAGCACCGAAAACGGATTGAGCAAGTTCGACCCGAGCAAGCGAAGTTTCGAAAATTACGGAACAAACGAAATTTCGCCCCAACCGCGATTCAACGAGAGCGTGGTAGAGAATATAGGCCGCGAAATAGCTTTCGGCAACAGCAACGGAATTATTATATTCGACCCCGACTCGCTGCACAAAAGCGACTACGCACCTCTCATCACCTTTACGCGCCTGTTGCTTGCCAACAGGCCTGTATCGCCGGGCAAAGATAAAGTGCTGGAAAAAGTGCTGGACGAGACCGACGAGTTGCGACTGGAACATGACCAAAATATTTTCACCATCCAATATGCCGCCATAGACATGCGCATGCCCCAGGATATACAATATGCCTACATGCTCGACGGCTTTGAGAAAGAATGGAACTATGTGGGAGAGCAACGCTCGGCCACCTATACAAACCTGCCCAAAGGTACATACCACTTCAAGGTACGCTCTACCAACAGCGACGGAATTTGGGTAGAGAACGAACGAAGCCTCACGATAGAGATATTGCCCTCATTTTGGGAGACGCCGTGGGCTTGGACCCTGTATATACTTGCATTTATCCTCTTCATGGGTATCGTCATATACATCTTCACGACTATCTATAAGCTGAAAAACGAGGTGACGATAGAACAGCAAGTATCAGACATAAAGCTGCGCTTCTTCACCAACATATCACACGAGCTGCGGACACCTCTCACCCTGATTGCCGGGCCGATAGAACATATACTGAGCGACCCCGACCTGAAAGAGGATATTTACAGCCAGCTGCAACTGGTAAAGAAAAACACAGCCCGGATGCTGCGCCTCGTCAACCAAATACTCGACTTCCGCAAGATACAAAACAAGAAGATGCGTATGCGGGTATCGGAAGTAAACATCATCCCGTTTGTAAAGCAAACGATGCAGAACTTCAACTCCCTGGCCGAGGAACACAACATACAGTACGACTTACAGACGTCGCTACACGAAAGTTACTTATGGGTAGACACCGATAAACTGGACAAGATACTCTTCAACCTGCTCTCGAACGCCTTCAAATACACCCCGCAAGGAAAAAGTATCACTGTATTTGTAGAAGACAAGGAGAAACAAGTAGCAATAGGGGTTCGCGATGAAGGAATAGGCATCGCCGACAACCAGCGCGACAGGTTGTTTGTGCGGTTTGAGACCTTGTTAGACCACAATATTTTCAGCCAGCCTACCACCGGCATAGGGCTGTCATTGGTAAAAGAGTTGGTAGAGATGCACAAAGGCTATATAGAGGTAGAGAGCACACCCGGCAAAGGGAGCTGTTTCACCGTATACCTGCCCAAAGGGCGCAACCACTACGACAAAGATGTAGAGTATATACTCGAAGACCTGCCCACCCCGGCCGACGTAAGCAGGGATGAGAGCAATGCCCTGCCCGACTACACGGCCGGCGAACAAGGGGCGGAAGAGGGCGCCAGCTACTCGATATTGCTCGTAGAAGACAACTCGGAACTGCTTGCCTTCCTAAAAAGCATCTTCTCTCACCAATACAAAGTAATAGAGGCGACAGATGGCCGCGACGGTGTAGAAAAAGCACGGGTTTCACAGCCCGATATCATCATCAGCGACCTGATGATGCCCAACCTCGACGGCATAGGCCTCATACGCGAGTTGCGGCAGGAGTTATCGACAAGTCATATACCCATCATATTACTCACGGCCAAATCGACGATAGAGAGCAAAATAGCGGGTCTCGAAGAGGGTGCCGACGACTACATAACCAAGCCTTTCAGCGCGGCCTATCTGCAAGCAAGGGTCGAAAACCTGTTGCAGCAACGAAGACAACTGCGCGAGTTTTATCGCACCAACCTCGGGGAGCAAGAGCCGGAGAATCCCATCTCGGCCCTACCCGTAGTAGACGGTGTAAAACTCACCCTCAACGACCGCAAGTTCCTCGAAAGGCTCTTGGAGCTGATGGAGAAAAACATAAGCAACGGCGACCTCGTAGTAGACGACTTTGTGCAAGAGATGGCCGTGAGCCGCTCGGTATTCTTCAAGAAACTGAAAGCCCTGACGGGGCTCGCGCCCATAGAATTTATCAAAGAGATGCGCATCAAACGCGCTGCCCAACTCATAAAACAAGGCGATTATACGATGACGCAAATCGCCTACATGGTGGGCATAAACGACCCGCGCTATTTCTCGAAATGCTTCAAGCAATACTACGAAATGACCCCCACTGAATATAAGGAAAGCCTTAAAAAATAACCGACGAAGCCCGGAGGCAAAATGCCAAGCGACAATTGTATGGGCCGAAGCAAGAATGAACCAACTTTGTCACATGATTGAAACATTTGTTTCCGACCTTTGCTGCACAAACATAAAAACAGGGACATTATGAGCCAATACCGTATCTTAGTAACCGATGACGAAGAAGATTTGTGCGAAATCTTGAAATTCAATCTCGAAACCGAAGGATATATCGTAGACACCGCACTCTCGGCCGAAGAGGCTCTGTCTCTCGATTTGACAGTGTACGATTTGATACTGCTCGACGTAATGATGGGCGAAATAAGCGGATTCAAGATGGCCTCCATGCTGCGGAAAGATGAAAAACTGAGTCGCATACCTATCATCTTTCTCACAGCCCGCGACAGCGAAAACGACAAACTGACAGGCTTCAACATCGGAGGAGACGACTACATATCAAAGCCATTCTCTATCAAGGAGGTACAGGCCCGTGTAAAAGCCGTGCTGCGCCGCAGCGCCCCCTCGGAGGAGGATAGCGTGAAAGAGCTGAGATACGAATCGCTGACCATAGACCTGCGCAGCAAGAAATGCTATATCGACGGCGAAGAACAGGCGCTGACCAAAAAAGAGTTCGAGATACTGCGGCTTCTGCTCGAACATGCAGGACAGGTATTCTCGCGCGAAGAGATTTTGTCGCGAGTATGGAGCGATGAAGTGTACGTATTAGACCGCACGATAGATGTAAACATCACACGACTCCGCAAAAAGATAGGCAATTACGGGCGCTGCATCGTAACTCGCTTGGGATATGGCTACTGTTTCGAAAAGGCATAGCCTGAGAGCCGGACAAAAAGAGTTGACATGACAACGACAAAAAACAAAAAATTCCACATACCCTTTCATAAGAGTCTGTTCCTTACGATAAGCAGCCTGTTTGTATGCTTCGTAGTAGTAGCGGTTGCCCTGCAATACTACCAAGAAAAAAATTTCAGACAGGAGAATCTCAACACCCTGCTGCAAGAGTACAACGCATACATCTGTTCCCGACTCTCAGACGGCCTCGATGTGACAGAGCAGGCGACCGACTCGCTGTTGCGGCTCAAAGGCGTGTACCCGCTCGGTGTAACCATAATAGATATAGCCACAGGCAACGTATTGATAGATACCCGCCGGGAGGAACCGATAGAAGAACCGCACCTGAACCGTCCCGAGGTACAAGCCGCCATAGCCGGCACCGAAAACGCCTATACCATACGCTACTCCGAGACGATGAAGAAGCCCTATTTCTATGCGGCACACCGCTATGGCGACGTGATAATTCGCACATCGATACCTTTCGACAGGACGACGTTCGACATCTTTCACGTCAATCCCATGTTCCGCTACACAATGATAGGCTTCGCTTTTATCTTCATATTGGCCTTGTTCTTTTTCTGCCGGTCGCTGGGCCGCTCTATCACCGCCCTCGACACCATTGTGCAGCAAGCCCGACAGGGATTACCGCTGAAAATCTCCGCCACACCCGATAACACCATAGGCCGCATCACCCAAAACCTGCGGCAGATATATGAAAACCTGCGGCAAACACGTGAAGACCTGGCTCGTGAAGAGGAGAAGCTGTTGCTGCACATACAGATGTCGCGCGAAGGCATCGCCATATTCACGCAAGACAGACAGCTCATCGTCTCCAACACCCTCTTTATACAATACCTCACACACCTCACCGACGCGCCTATCAACGGCGACCCGTCGCGCATATTCGACGAGAAAGAGCTGGCCGAGGTAATAGATTTTGTAACACAACCCAAAGAGGTGCAAGAAGACGGCGGCAAAGCAGCCGTAAAGCAGATACACATACACAAAAACGGCCGTTCATTCGATATACGGGGCATCCTGTTTCACGACACATCGTTCGAGATATCCATTTTCGACAATACCGAAAGGGAACGGGAAGATTTGCTGAAAAAACAACTGACCCAAAATATCGCCCACGAACTGAAAACGCCGGTGAGCGGCATACGCGGCTACCTTGAAACCATTCTATCGACTCCCGATATAGATCCCGACAAACGCAACCTCTTTATGGAGCGTTGCTATGCACAAGCCCGAAGGCTCTCGGATTTGCTACACGACATCTCGATGCTGAACCGCCTGGACGAGTCGACCGACCTGTTTGACCGCCAAACAATAGACCTCGCCCACGTCATCAAAGATGTCATAGGCGAGACGGCAAACACACTGGAATCGAAAGCGATGAGCGTAAACCTGCACAATATAGAGACCCCCATGCTCATAGAGGGCAACTATGCACTGCTTTACTCCATCTTCCGCAACCTTACAGACAATGCCGCAGCCTACGCCGGAGAGGGCACGCAGATACAGATAAACTGCTACCTTACCAATGAAAAATATTACTATATATCTTTCTCGGACAATGGGTACGGTGTAGACGAGATACACTTGCAAAGGCTCTTCGAGCGGTTCTATCGGGTAGACAAGGGACGCTCCCGCAAATTGGGAGGCACAGGCCTGGGTCTTGCCATCGTCAAGAACGCTGTCTTGTTCCACGGCGGTGAGGTTATGGCCAAGAATGCTGCCGGCGGAGGGCTCGAAATACTCTTCACCCTGCGTAAAAAATAGCAGGAGCTCCCGCTCCCGCCGCAGGAACGACAAGATGCGAGAAGTCGCGGAGTATCAGCCCGAAATAAGAGGCATCCCGCAGGGGAGAGAGCGGCAGAAGGTGAAGAAATACGATTTTAGAGGGGATAAACAGAGAAAAAACAGATTTTTTTCGGGAGTTATTTCGTACCTTTGCAAGCATAAAAAAGAAATCTCATGGAATCGTTGAAGCAACGGATATTGCAGGAGGGAAAAATCATTTCGCCCGAAGTTCTGAAAGTAGACGGATTTATCAACCACCAGCTCGACCCTCAGTTGCTTATGGCAATAGGAGTAGAATTTGCCCGTCGATTTGCCTATTCTCACGTAAACAAGATATTGACCATAGAAGCCAGCGGCATCGCTCCCGCTGTAATGACAGGCTACTGCATGGGGATTCCCGTCATTTTTGCAAAAAAACAGAAACCCAACACCATGGACAACCCGTATATCGCCGAGGTACACTCTTTTACCAAAGATAAGGATTACACCATCGTGACAGGTCGCGAATACCTGAAACCGGGTGATAAGGTGCTTTGCATAGATGATTTCCTGGCCTACGGCAGCGCAGCGATGGCACTATGCTCTCTCACGGAACAAGCCGGCGCCCACCTTGCGGGTATGGGATTTGTGATAGAAAAGGCATTCCAGCCAGGAGGCGAAATGTTACGCGCCAAAGGGATACATGTAGAGTCGCTTGCCCGCATAGAGAGTCTCGAAGGAGGGGTCGTTACATTTTGCGAATAGGCGCTGCAACACAAAATAACAGGCATCGATGCGCCCGTTGCTATTTTTACATTATCTTTGCAACCGCATGAAATGTAAAGCCATAGCCATATTATGGGCATTTATGGGGTTTGCCGCACTCGCTCAAACAAACCAGCCCGCCACGTTGCAGGGCGACTCGGAAGAGCCGGAAGTGAAACCCATCCCTTACGCGTGGCGCAACACGCTGCCATTGGGCGAACGTTATCGCGTTCCGCTCGATACGCTATTACTCAATTTTTACGAGAAAGATATACCTATCGCCTACTCTCCTTCGTATGCCACCACCGGCAATATAGGGGCGGCAGGGTTCAACAACATCTACTTCGAGCGACCCGAGAACGACCTCTTCTTCTTCAAGGAGGCATTCTACCATTGGATGCGCAGCCCCTCTAATTTTGAATGGTACAATACACGATTGCCCTTTACCCAAGTAGCCTATCACAGCGGAGGCAGCGGCGAAACAGGGCAAGACGACCTGTCGGCGACATTCTCGGCCAACATCAACAAACAGATAGAGGTAGGCGGAGGCATCAATTTGGTGACCGGACGCGGGCAATATACCAACCAGGCAGACCAAGAGTTCTCTTACCGGCTCTTCGGCAGCTATATAGGCGACCGCTACCAGATACAAATAGCTTTCAACAACTATAATTTTGTCACACAAGAGAATGGCGGTATCACCGACGACAACTACATACTCGACCCCGCCTCGGTACAAGGCGGCGAGAGCAGTATAAACGAAAAATCGATTCCCGTAAACCTTTCGAGCGCATACAACCGCCTGAGAGGCCGCGACCTATATCTGACACATCGCTACAACTTAGGCTTCTATACCGAAGAGACCGTAAACGATACCTCGACGATAGAGAAATTCGTACCGGTATCGAGTATCATCCACACCCTGACTTATGAAGATGCACATCACCGGTTTGTCAACGAGTCGGGGCAGGAAGATACCACATTCTTCAAGAACACCTACCTCACACTGGGAGGTACCAACGAAATATCGGGATACTGGGCATTGAGCAACACGATAGGCCTGTCGCTACACGAAGGATTCAGCAAATATGCCAAGATGGGCATCGCCGCATACGCGACCTACCAGGTGCGCAGTTATACACAAATTACCGACACCATCGCCCCGGGCACACAGCTTGCGCCGAACCTGGCGGCCCACCCCGACTATGACATCGCTCAGCACACAACCGAACACGCCTTGTGGGTGGGCGGACAGTTGTGGAAACGGCAAGGCTCGTGGCTCACCTACGAAGCCGACGGAAAAGTGGGACTGACAGCTCCCGTACTGGGCGACATAGACATCTCGGGCAATATAGGTACAGCCATCCCCCTGTGGAACGACACCCTCTCGATAAGAGCCTATGCCCTGTTCAAGAACAGCGAACCGTCGCGGCTGCTCAAAGAGTATGTGTCGAACCATTTTATATGGAAAAACGACTTCGGGAAAATACGACGCCTGCGCGTGGGAGGCGAAATATCGTTCCCGAAAACCGGCACGTACATAAATGCAGGAGTTGAGAACGTGCAGAATTACATCTACTTCGATGCCGATTGCATGCCGCGGCAAGAGAGCGGCAACATACAGGTAATAAGCGCCACGCTGAGGCAGAAATTTGCCGCAGGAATCTTCCACCTCGATGCCGAAGGCATCTACCAATTTACCTCTAACCCCGATGTATTGCCGCTGCCACAATTCAGCGTATACGGCAACCTGTATATCATGTTCCCCATCGTAAAGGTGATGCACGTGCAACTGGGAGTAGACTGCCGATGGTACACGGCATTCAAGGCTCCGGCATACCAGCCGGCGCTGCTCACACGCTACAACCAGAACGAGATAGAGATAGGCAACTACCCATTTATGAATGCCTACGTAAACATCAAGCTGAAAAAAGCCCGTTTCTACGCCTTGTACTCCCACATGAATCAAGGCTGGCTGGGAGGAAACAACTACTTCTCCATACCCCACTATCCGCTCAATCCCGCCATATTCCAATTCGGCGTAGCGGTAGACTTTGCCAACTAAGCGTCCCCCATCATCACCACCATACCATGAGAAAGACCCACTCCATACTACCATTTGCCTTGGCAGCTGCGACAATCGTTCTCTTGTCGGGATGCCGGCAGGAGCGCGAAACGGCACCCCGCGACTATGACGAGATAGCGGCCTCGGGCGTATTGCGTGTCGTGACCGACTATTCGCCCCTGACCTACTATATGACCGAAGACAGCCTCTCGGGATTCGACTACGAGCTGCTGCAAATGATAGGCAAACGCACCCGCCTGAAAATAGAGATTACCCCCGAGGTAAGCCTCACCAAAAGCCTCGAAGGACTCGATAACCGCAGCTACGACGTGATAGCACGGCCGCTGCCAGTAACCACCGAGAACAAACAAAAATATATCTTCACAAAACCCCTGCAACTCAACAAGCAGGTGCTTGTGCAACGTCGCGACAGCACCGGCAACGTTGCCATACGCAATCAGCTCGACTTAGGGCAGTGCACCCTGCACATAGCGCAAGATGCCCCCACCCGACTACGCATAGAGAACCTCGCGCACGAAATAGGCGACACCATATATATACAGGAAGAACCAGACTGCGGCGCCGAGCAACTTATCATACTCGTAGCATCGGGGGTCATAGACTATGCCGTATGCGATGAGGCCGAAGCGAGAGCCATAGGTGACTCGTATGACGAGATAGACTGCAAGACCGATATCAGCTTCACACAATTTATGGCATGGACGCTGCGCCAGGAGAGCACCTCGCTCTGCGACAGCCTGAACCTGTGGATAGACGAGATAAGCCATACAGAGGAGTATAAGGCTCTGCAAAAAAAATATTTCGGGAAACAAAAGAAGCGATAGCCCGACAGCGGCCTGAGCAGGTATATCGGACAAACACGCACGGCCGATACGGCAGATGTACGACCGAATAGATTGTTGCCGCACTCCTGCCGGCCAACACAGCCATAAGCCCAGCAAACGGCAACAGAGTGCTCGCTGCAAAGCAAAAAACACAAAAAGAGAAGCCCGATACCGACACGACCCTCCGCATACCGGCCGGCACACCGCCTCGTCATACTTATACCCTTATAAATAAGACATTTAATTCACAAAAACACCAGAGCGAAGCATAAACAGGTGCATATCGCACAATATTAAGAATGAAAAAAACAGTTTCGTTTCACAATAATTATATACTTTTGTTTCCAATAAATCTTAAATCTGCAAGATGAGCAATCTTATAGAACATGAAGGCACAGTTATCGGTATAATCGCTCCGGGCAAAGTATCCATAAAGATAGTGCAACTATCGGCTTGCGTCTCTTGCAAAGCCGCCAAGATATGCTCGGCAGCCGAAAGCAAAGAAAAAATCATAGAGGCTTATTGTGACGACGCTACGATGGATATCGGCGACGAGGCCATTATATACGGAGAGGCCGCCTTGGGACACAAGGCCGTACTGCTCGCCCTTATCGTTCCTGTCTGCATTTTAGCGATTACCCTTTTTGCCGTCATCGGCGCTACGGGCAGCGAGACGACCGGCGGCATAGCCGCCGTGGTAGCCCTGTTGCTCTACTATGGCGTGCTGGCTCTGTCGAAAAAGAAGATAGAGCGCACATTTATTTTCAAAGCCAAAAGGAAATAGAAAACTTATACAATATATAATCTAATAATACCAGAAACATGGATATAGTTGCAATATCTGTCATCTCATTAGGAGTCATCGGAGCCGTTTCTGCCGTGATTTTATATTTCATAGCACAACGATTCAAAGTAGAAGAAGACCCTCGCATAGATGAAGTGGAGAGCCTCTTGCCGGGGGCCAATTGCGGCGGCTGCGGAAAGGCCGGATGCCGCAATTTTGCCGAATCATGCGTAAAAGCGACCTCGCTCGACGGGCTTTTCTGCCCGGTAGGCGGCGGCGAAGTCATGAAAAAAGTAGCGGGCGTATTGGGAATGGAGGCAGCCGATGCCACCCCCCGCGTTGCCGTGGTACGCTGCAACGGCACATGCGAAAACCGTCCGCGGGTAAACATCTATGAAGGTGCCGCAAGCTGCGCCATCGTCAACAGCCTTTACGGCGGCGAGACGGCCTGCGCCTACGGATGTCTCGGATGCGGCGATTGTGTGGCTGCCTGCCAGTTCGGAGCTCTCACACTCGATGCGGCTACCGGGCTGCCCGTAGTAGACATAGAGAAGTGTACGGCCTGCGGCGCCTGCGTAAAGGCTTGCCCGCGACACATCATAGAACTGCGCAAGAAAGGTCCCAAAGGACGCGGAGTATATGTAAGTTGTGTCAACAAAGAAAAGGGTGCCGTAGCACGCAAGGCCTGCACGGCTGCCTGCATAGGTTGCGGCAAGTGTGCCAAAGAGTGCGCCTTTGAAGCCATCACGGTTGCCGACAACGTAGCATATATAGACAGCGACAAATGCAAGATGTGTCGCAAGTGTGTCGATGTATGCCCCACTCACGCCATCCACGCCGTGAACTTCCCGCCCAAAAAACCGGCCGAAACTGCCCCGAAGACAGCTCCTGCCGATGCTTCAACAGCCAACAACTAAGAGCTTTATCGAGTATGAAAACATTCAGAATAGGCGGAGTACATCCCCAAGGAAATAAACTGACAGCCGGTCTCCCCATCACACCGGCCGGCCTGCCCAAACAGGCAGCCATATTATTGTCGCAGCACATAGGCGCCCCCGCCCAATGCATCGTAGCAAAAGGCGACAAGGTAAAAGTAGGAACTCTCATTGCAAAAGCCGGCGGATTCGTATCGGCCAACATACACTCGCCTTACTCGGGTACGATAGCCAAAATCGATGTCATAGCCGACGGAACAGGCTACAAGAAACCGGCCGTATTCATCGACGTAGAGGGCGACGAGTGGGAAGAAAGCATAGACCGCAGCGATACGCTCGTGACGACATGCGACCTCGATGCAGCGGCTATCATCAACCGCATCGAGGAGATGGGTATCGTAGGTCTGGGTGGTGCAACCTTCCCTACCAAAGTAAAATTGTGCCCCCCTCCCACGATGAAAGCCGAAGTGCTCGTCATCAACGCCGTAGAGTGTGAGCCTTACCTCACCAACGACCACGCGCTGATGCTTGCCAAAGCCGACGAGATAATGGTGGGCATAGAGCTGCTGATGAAAGCCGTGAACGTTACCCGCACTTTCATAGGTATCGAGGCCAACAAACCCGATGCCATAGCCCTGCTCTCGGAGAAGGCCCGCGCTCACAAGGGTATAGAAGTTGTAGAGCTCGCCTGCCGCTATCCGCAAGGAGGAGAGAAACAGCTCATCGATGCCATCTTGCGCCGTCAGGTTGCAAGCGGCGCACTGCCCGTATCGACGGGAGCCATTGTACAAAACGTAGCCACCGCCTACGCCGTATATGAAGCGGTGCAAAAACACAAACCGCTGATAGAGCGTGTCGTGACCGTAACCGGCAAGTCGCTGGCAAAACCGGGCAACATGCTGGCCCGTATAGGCACCCCCATATCGATGTTGCTCGAAGCCGCCGGAGGCATACCCGAAGATACGGGCAAGATTGTACTGGGCGGCCCTATGATGGGTAAAGCCACGGCCAACATAGAGACACCCACAGGCAAAGGCACGTCGGGCATCCTCGTGATAAACGACAGCGAAGCACACCGCACGGCACCCTCGCCCTGCATCAGATGCGCCAAATGCGTGAGCGCATGCCCGATGGGGCTGGAACCCTACCTGCTGGCCAAGTCTACAATGGCAGGAAACATGGAGATTGCCGAGAAAGGGCATATATATGATTGTATCGAATGCGGCTGCTGCACCTTCTCGTGCCCGGCTCACCGCCCGTTGCTCGACTACATACGGCAAGGGAAAGGACAAGTAA
>UQMR01000060.1 GCA_900542255.1 uncultured Porphyromonadaceae bacterium | reverse complement strand
ATGCCGATTTCGCTTTCCCCGAAGAGGCCGTGACAGAGAGTAAGATACGTCATCTTGTGAAGGCTGCCGACGCTTATGTGCGGCAGTTTGATTTGCCGTTTGACGTTCGCTTCGATGTTTTGGCATTGGTGGGAGAGGTGCCGCCGTTTGTGATAGAGCATATAGAAGATGCTTTTGTACCGCCGCTTAATGTATGAGGCTATGGATGTGGAGAGTTTGCGCGATTTTTGCTTAGCCTTGCCGGAGGTGACGGAGTGTATGCCGTTTGACGATACGACACTGGTGTTTAAGGTAGGGGGGAAGATGTTCCTTTTTGCCGGTTTGGAGAGCGTGCCGTTGCGTTTTAACGTGAAGTGCGACCCCGACCTTGCCCTTGTATTGCGCGATACTTATCCTGAGGTAGTTCCCGGCTATCATTGCAATAAAAAATATTGGAATACCATCACGTTGCATCCCGGCTTAAAGGAACGGCTTGTCAAGGAGTGGATTGTACACTCCTATACCGAAGTGGTAAAGAAGATGAGCCGGGCGCAGCGAGAACACTTAGAAAAATTACTGACAATATGGAAGGAATCGAATGGCATGTAACGGCGCTTGACAGTACGCAGTCGACCAATAGTTATTTGGATGCGATGGATAGAGACACCCCCCAGCCAGAAGGGTGTGTGGTGACGGCTCGTGCCCAGCTGGCCGGGCGCGGGCAACGGGGAAATTCGTGGGAGGCTGCTCCGGGAGAGAATCTCACATTCAGCTATCTGTTGCGTCCGGCAGGGATTGCGCCGCAAGAACAGTTTGTCTTGTCGCAGGCTGTGTCGCTCGCCGTTGTCGATGTCTTGTCGCAGTATGCCGAGGGTTTCAGTGTGAAGTGGCCCAACGATATATATTACCATGACAGCAAGATAGCCGGAATACTGATAGAGCATACCCTCTCTGAGGGGAGGATAGGTCGCACCATCGTAGGCATAGGGCTTAATGTGAATCAGCTCGCTTTTTTGAGCGATGCCCCCAACCCGATATCGTTGCGTGAGATTACGGGGATGCAGTATGACTTGGATGAGCTGTTGCAACGATTGCTCGAAGCCACCTCGCGACGTTATGCGATGTGCCTGATGAGCCGCGACGAGTTGCAGTCGGATTATATGAGCGTATTGTATCGACGCGAAGGCGTCTATTGGTATCGCGACAAGGAGGGCCTCTTTGAGGCGAGTATAGAGCGTGTCTGTCCCGATGGCATGTTGCTGTTGCGCGATGTGGGCGGGGCGGAGCGCAGGTATGCCTTCAAGGAGGTGGCATTTATTCTTTAGGCCGTTCTTCTATGCGGCTCTTGATACGCAACAGAAGTGAGCGGCGTTTCGTGGGGTGATTGGGCAGGCGGGGCGATAACGATTCCAGCGATGCGATTTGCTCTTCTAAATAGGAGGAGCAGCGTATGTTGCAGGCCTGCTGTAAAAGAGAGAGTACGTGTTGTATGTCGGTGTCGATAATAAGTTGTTTTCTAAGGATGAATACCGAGTCGATGGGATTCTCCGATTTCAGATAGATGGAGTCTATCTCGTTAAGCGCTTTTTCGGCCTGCACACTATAATATGCGCCCAAAAATGTGAGGGCGTCGTAGTCGGAGGGGTTCTTGGCAAGAATCTTGTTGAATAGGGTTACCGAGGCATCGGTATTTCCCCGCCGGAAAAGAGACTCGGCTTTGATTTTGGCATACCGTACGTTGTCGGGTGTGACATTCAAAAGCTCGTCGGCAATGGCAATGGCATGGTCGAACTGTCGGGAAAAGGCGTAATAGTCGAGCAGATAATGATTGAAAACCTTGGCCAACCACTGATTGTCTTTTTTAAGGTTGAGCAAGATGGCTTCGTATATTCTCGTGTCGTGCAGGGCCCTTGTGCGGTCGTACACGGCAGCCAACAGATTTTCAATCGGCACACCGTTTCGTTGCGAGAGTACCAGGTAGCGGCTCTCGGTTGTTATATCGTCTGTAAACTGAGCTGCGACTAATGCCATAGAGTAAGGCTCGACGTCCTCGGGGTGAATGCGCACCATACGGTCGGTGACCGAGATGACGTCGCTCCACTCGGCATGGTCATAGTGGTCGGTAGCGCGTGCTTCCAAACGTTCATACACTTGCGCCTGCGCCGACAGTGTTGCAAGCAAGGTAAATATCAGGAGGATGTTACGCATAAGCATGACTCTATGGGCTGTGCAAACATACTAAAAAAGTAGATACGCCGGGAATATGCGGCCGCCAAAAAAACGAAGGAAGATGTGTGGCGTTGCAATGCACGTGATTAGTTTTATAATTTTTCTTTGCGTAGAAGGTATATAAATTTTATATTTGCATAATATAAGACACGTCTTGCAGAGCCGCGCAGACGTGTGGTGATGGTAAAGCGGCGGATTTTATCATAACAAGAAGCGTAAATGGAAAGAAAATACAAGCGCATTCTGCTCAAATTGAGTGGCGAGTCGCTCATGGGCAGCGGGCAATATGGTATCGACCCCCAACGGTTGGGTGAGTATGCCCGACAGATAAAGAAGGCCGTAGTTGCCGGTATGGAGATTGGCATCGTGATAGGCGGCGGTAATATATTCCGCGGGCTGAGCGGTTCGCAAAGTGGTTTTGACCGTGTCAAAGGCGACCAGATGGGAATGTTGGCAACCGTTATAAACAGTCTTGCGCTCAGTTCGGCACTCGAAGCTATCGGGCAGAAAGCGCGCGTGTTTACAGCTATTGCCATGCACCCCATAGGAGAACATTATAGCAAGTGGCGTGCCATAGAGGCTATGCAGCGGGGCGAGGTAGCCATTATCTCGTGCGGGACGGGGAATCCCTATTTTACGACCGATACGGGTTCGGCACTGCGTGGTATAGAGATAGAGGCCGATGTGATGCTGAAAGGCACCCGTGTCGACGGTATCTATACGGCCGACCCGGAGAAAGATCCTACGGCCACCAAGTTCGACAGCATTACCTACGATGAGATATATAACCGAGGTTTGAAGGTGATGGACCTTACGGCCACGACGTTGTGCAAGGAGAATCACCTGCCTATTATTGTATTTGATATGGATACCGAGGGAAATCTTGAAAAAGTACTCTCGGGCGAGCCGATAGGAACGTATGTATATTGAAAAATAAATTGCATGAATTATGGAAGATGTGAAAACTTATCTCGATGCAGCCGAGAAGAAAATGATGCAGGCGGTGGAGTTTCTCGATGAAACGCTGGCGCATATCAGAGCGGGAAAAGCAAGCCCCAAATTATTGGATAATATTCGTGTCGATTACTACGGTTCTTCGATGCCCATAAGCGGAGCTGCCAATGTGCAAGTGCCCGATGCACGCACCATCGTGATAACGCCGTGGGAGAAATCGATGTTTAAGGTAATAGAGAAGGCCATCCTCGATTCGGACCTTGGTATTACACCCGAAAACAACGGCGAGGTGATACGCATAGGTATCCCCCCGTTGACGGAAGAGCGTCGTAAAGCGTTGGTAAAACAGTCGAAAAACGAAGTGGAAAATGCCAAAGTGAGCGTGCGCAATGCCCGTCGCGATGCCATTGAAGGTTTGAAGAAGGCTGTGAAAAACGGTATGCCCGAGGATGTGCAGAAAGATGGCGAAGCCTCGGTACAGAAATTGCATGATAAAACGATGAAAAAGATAGATGAGATTTTTGCCGCTAAGGAGAAGGAGATTCTTACGGTATAACATCTCGTTTACAGGCGCAAATCATACAACGGGCTGCGGTAAAAAGGGAATTTTGCCGCAGCTCTTTTTTCAAAAAAAGAGGGCGATGTTTTAACTTTTTTGCTTCTTAAACGTCATATAATAAAAAACATATTGAGTATGCGAAAGATTTTATTGACAATAGGGTGTATCGGTCTTATGGCATGTTGCTGTGTGCCATCGATAGAGGCGCAGCGAGGAGGTCGTAGCGGCAGCTCGCAAGAGCAAACGTCCCGTCGTCCTTCGAGCGGTTCGTCATCATCCTCCTCACAGCAGGGGGCTACGGTATCCCGTCGTCCTGCAAGCGGCTCGTCATCGTCGTCACAGAAAGCACCCTCTTCGACGGTAGGCAACCGCCGTCCCGGCAGCGACGCAGCTACGGTTGTAGAACGTCATAATCGCGATAATGCCGCAAGTTCCACCGCTGGTCGCGGACAGTGGCGCGACGATAAGCATTCCTCTAATGCACCGCATCCCGGTTATACACATCAATCGCCCCCACCTCCGGGCTATCATGCCAACCGGGTGCCTCCGCATGGTTACCGTTTCACACCCCCTCCTCCCGGGTTGGGCTGCGCAGTGGGCTACAATGTATATACGGCACCCCCGCCCCGGGCGCATTTTTATACATTACATGGCGTGCGTTATTATTTCTACGACCAATGCTTCCATGCTCTTATCAACGGTATGTATCAGGTCGTTGCAGCTCCGTTGGGACTCATCGTACCGATGTTGCCCGCAGGCTGCGAGCTGTTGCTCTATAACAATGTCTTCTATTATTACTATGATGGGACATTTTATCGTCCGATGGGGACAGGTTATGAAGTGGTTGCTCCGCGTATAGGGATGACAGTGCCCTACCTGCCCAATTATGGAGTGAGTTATGTAATGTATCGCAACAGGCCTGCCTATTACTATAACGGCTACTACTATTATGAGCAAGAGGCACCTGCCGGAGTCGTTTATAGAGTGGTAGGAATGTATTGATATATTCAGACTGATAATAAATAAGGATGCTTAATACGCTGATATATAGTGTGTGTATGCTGTATGCTGCGTGAGCCTCCGGCGGCTGTTATAGAAAAAATAAAATATTTTGTTTTGCATTAGTGATAAAAGTAATTACATTTGCAATGCTATAACCTATTATTTATATTTAAACTTATACAATCATGGCTTACGTTATTTCAGACGACTGTGTTGCTTGCGGTTCGTGTATAGGGGAGTGCCCCGTAGAAGCAATCTCGGAAGGCGACATCTATAAAATCGATCCCGATAAATGCTTGGATTGCGGAACTTGCGCAAGCGTATGCCCCAATGATGCTATTCATGAGGGTTAAGTCATAGCAAAGAATTTGATTTGGCTGCCGTGTCATTCACTTGATGCGGCAGCTTTTTTTATATGCAGGGGGAGAAATTAGCGATTAATTTCATAGATTTGCATAGGATAAAATTGCGCGTATGAAAAGATTTGTCAGGTTGTTTTCTTTCTGCTGCCTCATGTGGGTATGTTATAGTTGTTCCAGCATCGTTCCGTTGCAGCTCGATACTGTACGTCCTGCGCGGGTCTCTTATAAGCAATCATATCCGCCTCTTGCAGTGGTGTGCAACGCTCCGGTGCCCGATGTGAGTGAATACAGCCGTTATATCGATGCCAATGGCAAGCAGTACCGCATGGATTTTGCCGGAGACAGCATCCCCGGATTCTTCACCATGTCGTTGGCTTCATTGTTGTATGAGAGTGCCTGTTTCGACTCTGTATGGACGTTATTTCCCGACAGTACGGCAATCACCGGCCTGGCAGGCCTTCCCATATCGGAGGTGATGATGTGGCGTGAAGAGAATCCCAATGCCGTATTGCTTTCGGTTGACGATATACGGCCCGTGGCACGGTTCTATGTAGAACCGTTCGAGGGCGTTTTTGGGGTAGGGATGGAGATAGCCTCTTCGGCAACGGTGCAATGCTATATTCCCGGTGAGTCGCCGGTGACCGAGTCGGTGGTAGATACGCTCATGTGGTATGCCTACGGTTCCTCTCCCGAGGAGGCGCGAGTACAGCTGCCGGCTTTCGAGATGTGCCTCGAAGAGGCGCTTTCGTCGCTTTCGTCGTTTGTTGCCGAGCGATTCGTGCCGCACGTACAGCAGGTAGAGCGGTATATCTTTATCACTTCGCATCCTGCCATGGGCGATGCCTATAAATACTGGAAAAATACGCAATATACCGAGGCCTCCTATTTGTGGGAATATGTATATGAGAAGGCCGAGAACGTGGGGCGTCGGGCTCGTGCCGCTGCCAACCTGGCCTTGTTCTATGAGCTGAAAGACGATTATAAGACAGCCCTGACCTATGCCCGTGCCGCACACAATCTTTTTATGGAGAATAACGATGTCGCAGAGGCTGCGTATGCCGCCTCGTATGCTGCCGATTTGGAGTCGCGTCTTGCCGATGCCTTGCTGTTGGATACGCAGTGGGGTGAATAAGAACCGCCTGTAATTTCACAATCACAGGCGGCAAGAGTATTGCTATTTACGTGTAGTTTTATAGTCCCGGAGAAGACAGGGTATTGCCCAATTACGGGCGACCTTCGTATTTATACTTTTGCGACAGCCTCTCTAACTCCTTGCGGGCATTCTCTATTTGTTTATTCAGTTTATCTCGTTCTTTTTGGGTCAAGGTGCGGTTTTGCAAGACGATCGATTCCCAGTCTATCGCATCGAAGTCTCCCAGATTGTAGTAGTAGTCGTAGGAGGGTGAATAACTGTGCCCCGGCTCATAATCGTCGCTCTTCTTGATGATGCTCAGGTTGGTATATCCGTTGCTGCTCGACAAGTAGTATGAGATGGTTATTTTTTTCTTGTTGAAAACAAAGGCGTATGAGATGTTTTTGCCGTTCCGGCTGATGGCCGATTTAACGGCTTTGTTCTCATCTTGTTCGAAAGCATCGATAAGTTCTGCGGTAAGTTTCGCATCCTTGAAGGAGTACGATTCTATGCGGCGCTGCAAATCGCCGTTCTTGGGGTTGCGGTTGTTGACAACGCTTTTCTCTATCTTGTCGTTCTTTTCTAACTTTGCCACGACTTTGTCTATATGGGCTTGTGCCGACAGTTGTGTCGTGTGGCAACTGCATAAAGGGAGTAGTAGAACTGCTGCCAGCAGTTTGATACAGGAGGTCTTCATAATATTACTTATTTACGGTTTGTTCTATATGATGGTTTTCTGTAAGCAGTCGTGCAGCTTCTGAGTGGAGGGCTGCAAAACGCGGGTCATTGTCAATGTCGAGGCTCATTGTTATGTAGTTGCAATGTGATTCTATCTTGCGTATCTGAGGCATGATAACGCGCAGGTCTCTTATTTTACGCCCGTCTACCTCTACGTAGCTGCCCTCGTATATCTTATATTCGCGTTGTATGGAGGAGCTGTTGTTTATCAGGGCAAATGACAGGCTCGTTACAATGGCTGCAACGGCTGCCGCCGCACTCCAAAAGATGGCCTTTTCGCGGCGTTTTTGTTTGATAGAGAGTATCTCAGAGGGGTCGTATGGCATCCTGCCGGCATACCATGCAAACATTTTTTTGTAGCGACGCAGGTGCCGCGGTATTTTCCCGGCGGCAAAGAAGCGGTATATGGCCTCCTCTTCGGCGGCCGTGGTATCGCCGGCGAAGAAGCGCTCTACGTATTGGTCGATGTTGCAGCGGTCTATCATCATGGCGGTATTATTTTGAAAATAGTTCTTTAATTTTTTTGCGGGCCCGCGACAGGTTCATCCGTATACTCTCGGGAGTGCTGCCTGTTATGCGGGCGATTTCATGGACTTCGAGACCCTCCAAGTGCTTCATTTGCAGGATGGCTTTCTGCGTGTCGGGTAGTGAGGCTATCAACGACAAGAGTCTCTCGTTTTCTTCACGGAGTAGAAGAAGCTCTTCGGGCGTTTGCCCCGTAGATATGTGGCCGGCCTCTTCGAGAGCTACGTCGGTGTTTCTTTTAGCCTTTGCGATATTGTAGCACAGGTGCCGTGTGATGATGAGGGCGATGGCCTGTATCGAGCGATATTGGTCGAGACGGTCGCGCATGAGCCACAGCTTCAACATGGTTTCTTGCACCACGTCTTCACCCGAAGCTGCATCGGCAAGGATTTGCCGGGCCAGTGACAGTAATTGCTGTCGCAGCGGCAAGACTTCTGTTATGAACTGCTCTCTTTCCATGGCTATTGAGAAGACAATTCAGAATGCGGAACGTAACCTCTAAAATAGAATTTATGAGTTAAATAATGTCAATACGCCCGCGCCGCGCTTCGACCTGTCGCATGCGGCGGAGCGTGTATCTACGGTGTTTTGTGGCAGGAAGCAGGTGCGTTATTCTTTATTGCTGTGTTTGCCGCTTCGTTTGCTGCGGTTGAAGCTGCGATAGTCGTCATATTCTATTTCGATGTCCGGCTCTATCAGCTCTCCGTCGCGTCGGCAGGAGAATGAGATATATTTGATGCTCTTGCCCCGTTCGAGCCATTGTTGCTCGTAGAAGGTCTTGATGTTGAGAATATCGTCGTCTATTCCCGAGTGGTAGAGGTCGTCTGTATCGAATAATATGTCGAAGTGGTTCTCTTCGGCAACCGCCTTTGTATAGGTGTACATGAAGGGGCTGTCGGTTTTGAGGTGTATAATGCCGTTGTCTTTCAGAAAAGAGCGGTATAGAGCGAGCATTCGTGTAGAGGTGAGGCGTTTCCTTGTTTTTTTCATCTGCGGGTCGGGGAAGGTAATCCATATCTCCGAGACCTCGTCTGTGTCGAAGAAATTGTCTATCAGCTCTATATGGGTGCGCAAGAAAGCCACGTTGGTAAGTTGTTGTTCGGCCGAGGCGGTTGCTCCCGACCATATGCGGGCTCCTTTGATGTCGATGCCTATAAAGTTTTTGTCGGGGTATTGTTGTGCTAGTCCTACGGTATACTCGCCTTTGCCGCATCCGAGTTCGAGTACGATGGGATGGTCGTTACCGAAAAATTTCTCGTGCCAGCAGCCTCGCATGTCGAATCCTTTTTCTTTCAGTACCGAGAACGGGTATTGGAATACATGCCGGTAGGTTGTAAGGTCGGCAAATTTCTGTAATTTGTTTTTAGGCATAGGATGCAGAATTTTTTGTTATCTGATGATGCGGGCTATCTTTAAGGCTGCCTGTTCCTTATCGGCAGTAGTTATATGCAGGATGTATATGTTGCCGGGGAAGCTGCGTGTGTCTATGACCACTTCGCTGTCGTGTGGCGCTACTTGTTTGAGCAGTAGTCCGGCCGTGTCGTAAAGTCTCACTTCGTCCATGATTTCCGTAGCGGTGACGCGTAGCAGGTAGTGTTCAAACGAGGTTTTGATGCGCTTCTCCGGGGCCATGACCTTCTCCTCGGCCGAGGGGGCGTTGATGTATCCGAAATCTTGCCATTGGGGTGTGCTGCTGTATATGGCGACGCTTTCCTCTTTTACATACAGCGATTTGTTTTCTACATCCATATTGGCAAAAACAAGCTCTCCCAATTCGGCGGGCATGTCGCGTAGCGACAAAAATGACCGCGCGTTGATGCACCCGTCGAAAGCGTGGTCGCCTATGTATGCTACGGTTGTGGGTATGGCAACACTGTCGGCAGCCGTGTTATGATAGAAACTGTAACGGCCTATCTGCTCTAAACCCTCTTCCATAAAGGTGATGGAGTCGAGCCCTTTGCACCCGGCAAAGGCAAAGTCGGCAAGGGTGGTGATACCCGCCGGCAGACTTGCCGTAGTGAGCGCCTCGCAATAGTAGAAGGCACCCTCTTCGATATGGGTAAGCGATGCGGGTAAGATAGCAGATGCTAATATCTTGCAGCCCGAGAAAGACCATGCCGGGAGTCTCTGTAACCAGGTCTGCGACAAATCTATCTGTTGCAGGGAGTGGCATTGTGCAAAGACGGCATCACCCATTTGGAGGGTGCAAGGCTGCATGTTTACGTTTTTCAGATTGTAGCATCCTGCCAGAGCGCCGTCGCCCAGGTAAGTTATCGATGCCGGCAACTGTATGGTTGTGAGAGAGGTGTCGAGGCTGAAAGCGCAGGCTCCTATCTTTGTAAGACGGGTGCAGTTCGTGAAGTCGAGTTCTTCGATGGAGCTGCATTTGTTGAAGGCGTAGTCGCCGATGGTCCTGAGGCTTGCGGGGAATATGGGCGAGTCGAGGGCATCGCAGCTGTTGAAGGCGTAGTCGCCTATCGTTTCGATAGCGGCCGGCCATGTTATTTGGTTCAGTTTCGAGCATCCGGCAAAGGCTCCATCGTTGATGGCGGTGGTGCTTTCGGGCAGCTTCACACTTTCGAGGGAGGTGAAGCCGAAAAAGGATGCCGGTGGTATTTCGTTGGCCTCGAAGTGCGAACGATAGCCGAAATATTGTTCCTCGCGACTGTCGTAGCCCGTAATTTCGCATTGTGACAGGTCTATCGACACGAGGCCGTCAATATATTGGTTGATATAGGCGAAGTCTCTTACGTCGATGCTTCCCCGGATGGTGAGTGCGGTGTAATTATTCTCTCCACCGAGCGCTTTCTCCAATCCTCCGCTTGTAATATCAACGCTGATGCTTTGAGCCATGGTGTTGTCGGGACAACTTATAAGTAGTGCAACAGCAATAATGGTAAATAGTTTTTTCATTGGTAATGTCGAGATTTCCCTGTTTGAGTGCGTAAAGGTAGTAAAAATAACCGATTTATGCTATCGGCGCATAGAGTCTGTTAAATGCGGTTGTCTATGCGGATGATGTTCTCTACCAGGAAGAGGTCGCGTATGTCGCTCTTTGCCACCTCTATATCGTCATATTGCTGGTTTTCGCTGCGCAGAATCACTTGCGAGGGGTCGCTGTGGCGGCGGATATATTTTACCATGCGGTAGTCGTCGAGCAGCACGACATAGATATGCCCCCAGAAGATGAGGTTCTTGTTGCGTATTTCGCGTATGGCAATCAGGTCGCCGTTGCCTATTACGGGAGTCATGCTGTCGCCGCTGACCCTTACGATGCAGCAGTCGGGGTGTACCGTAGGGATGTTGATAGAGCCTATGATTTGTTCGTCGGCAAACATGCGTTCCCGGGCTATGTTTCCCGCCGTGACATCGATGTCGTATATCTTGGCCCCCTCTGCGTTGTTGGGGTTTATGGTATCGATGGTAACGGTAGGGATGGCGGTCTCACAACCTCCTGTCGAGTTCCACATGCTGCCTTCGCCTGTGAGAAGCCATTTTTTGGAGGCTCCTACGGCTACAACGATTTTGTTGAACAGGTTGTCGCTGAGCGGCAGCTTGCCGTTGAGGTGCTTCGAGAAGTTAGAGGCATCTATGCCTATACGCTCGGCAAATGCACTTTGGCTGAGGCCGAGGTTGTTTATCAACAGTTTTATGCGTGCAACTCCTTGTTGGTCGTTCAGGTGAGTCGTATCCATAGCGATAATGGGTTAAATTACCAGATTTGTTTGCAAATTTAGGTATTTAACCCATAAGTAACGCCGCCCTGGCATATTTTAGAATTTTATAACATTTCCCTCCCGGGGCTGCGAGGAGCCTCGTAGCCCGAAGAGAGATGACAGGAGTTGGTTATAGGGCATGGGAGCCGTCGCAGAAGGGGTTGGCTTTGCTCTTGCCGCAACGGCATATAAAGGTGCGGCGTTTGGTCAGAGTGCTTCCGTCGGGCATTACGATGCGTATATGTCCGCTTATGCGTAGAGGCCCGCAGGTGATGATTTTGGCTTCTACTTCGGGGAGAATGGGAATAATACTTCGGTTCATAATAGCGTTTTTTAGAATCTTCCTTATGAAAACAAGGCATGGCAAATTTTTGTTTTATAGGCAATCATAATCTTTCTGTATAAAGCAGTTTTTGACATTGAAAAAAAAGTAATAACTTTGCACCCGTCGCGAAAGTGTTGTCAGAAAGAGATTTCCGGGCAGCATTGAGCGCAGTCGCCGAATGAAAATAACCGGCGGCTATTGTGTAACTAATTTATACCCGTTTGGACCCGGATTCATATTTATTATCGCAGATTTTTTGTGCGTTCAGTATCGATGCCCCTTTGGGGGGTGTTGTTGTCGCCCTTGTGTTGGCGTTGTTCCTTTTGTTCGTCATAGGTTTTGTGTCGGCATCAGAGATGTCCTTGTTCTCTTTGGCATCGTCAGACTTGCAGTCGCTCGATGAAACCTCCCCGCAAGACAAGTTTATCAAGACTCTACTTGAAACCCCCGATCGCTTATTGGCCACCGTGCATGTAGTCAACGGGTTGGCAAGTATAGCTGTGGCTATACTGATAAGTTTCTCGCTCACAGAACTTTTTTCGCCCGATATGGCGATTGTGTGGAGCTTTGTGGGCGTCGTGGTCGCCTTGTCTGTCATATTGCTGTTATGCGGGGAGATATTGCCCAAATATTGGGCGTATAAGGATGTTTTGCAGTGGGCGCGTTTTTCGAGTAGGATGCTGTATGCGCTGATGCGGGCTTTTGCATGGCTCACGAAGTTTATGGTTGCCTCGCCGGCCAAATTTAACAAGCAATTTATTCGCCGCAATGCCAATTTATCGGTCGATGAGCTCTCGCAGGCGTTGGAGCTGACCCGTGTAGAGGCCCACGACGAGAAGGAGATGCTCGAAGGTATCATACGTTTTGGCGACAAAACCGTCTCGGAGATTATGACGGCGCGCATAGATATTACCGATGTGGAGATACATGTCTCTTTCAAAGAGCTGCTCGATGTGGTGATAGAGAGCGGTTACTCGCGCCTGCCGGTTTATGACACCGGCGAGGACAACATGAAGGGTATCATATACAGCAAGGATTTGTTGCCGTATCGTAACGAGTCTGCCGATTTTGAGTGGCAGAAGCTGATGCGCAGGGCTTACTTCGTACCCGAAGCCAAGATGATAGACGATCTGTTGGAGGAATTCCGGACCAAAAAGATACACATGGCTATCGTTGTCGATGAGTTTGGCGGCACATCGGGTATTGTTACGATGGAGGATATTCTCGAAGAGATTGTAGGGGATATCAACGACGAGTATGACGACGACAAGAAGCAGTATGTGAAATTGCCCGACGGTTCGCTTATTTTCGATGCCAAGATTTTGCTCAATGACTTTTATAAAGTTACGGGGCTCGATGAAAAATACTTTGCCGATAAGATAGGCGACTCGGAGACATTGGCCGGGCTTATACTCGGTATCAAGGAGGATTTCCCCCGCGAAAAGGAGCATATCCGTTATGCCGGCTGCGATTTCCTGATACTCGAAGTGGACAAGCGCCGCATTGCCAAGGTGAAACTGTCAATCATTCCCGATGAGGCATAAAAGGATTTGCGTTATGGCATTGAGATATCAGAAATATTCCAACCGGCTCTTTATTGGTATATACGTCGCCTGTTTGTTGTGCGTGATTGTGCTGCTTACGGCATGCCGGCAGCAGCCGGTACCTCGCCCCGACGGCTATTTCAGAATAGACGCTTACCCCGATGTATGGCGTACCGATACCTTGGGCGGTATTTCGTTGCAGGTAAACGACTCTTCGCATAGTGTCGTACAGCCCGATGCGACCGAAGGCGTTATGTGGTGCAATGTTGTGTATCCTCGTTATAATGCGACGATATACCTGAGTTATATTCCCGTTGCCGATAAGGGTGAGTTGGCATCTCTTTTGGCCGAGAGCCGCGATTTGGTATATAGACAGAGTGTGGGTACGGCTGCCGTTACGGCTGTGGAGTATGAAGATGCCAGCCGGCCGTTGTATGCCATACTCTACCGTTTGTCGGCCGGCAGTGCCACACCGTTGCAGTTCGTGGCGACCGACAGCCTGCGCTATCTGCTGCGGGGAGCATTGTACTACGATGTGATGCCGCTCAGAATCGATAGCGTGGCCCCCACGTTGGAGTATATGGAGGCCGATATGGCTCGTATGATAGAGAGTATTCTCCCCGTTGAAAACAGGTAAAGAGAGAGCCGCCTATGCCCCTTCATGTAACACTATCGCCGCTGTCGCACCTGCACGTTGTTTTGTGGCATTTGACGGAAGATGTTGCCGGCCTGCTGGCGCTGTGGGGTAATGCCGGGTTGCCGGCGCGTTATCATGAGGCGGTGACCGATAAGCGACGCCGCGAAATCTTGGCGACACATCTTGTTATGCGGCATTATTATGGCGGTGATGTCGCATTATCCCACCGTCCCGACGGCTCGCCTTATACGAACCGGGGTTTTATCTCGGTATCGCATACGGCACGGTATGTTGCCGTTGCGTTTTCGTCGCAGGGCAGGGTGGGGGTAGATGTGGAGATGATAGGTCTCAAGGCTCCGCGTGCGGCCGTGCGCTTTTTGCAGCCGGCCGATCTGGAACAGTTGCCGGCCGATGCAAGGGATGAGGCG
>UQMR01000059.1 GCA_900542255.1 uncultured Porphyromonadaceae bacterium | reverse complement strand
GTCGACTCTTGCGACTCGGCCTCCTCGGCAATATGCTTGCACATAGGAGCATGCAACGAAGCCACCCCGGCCCGCAGCCAAGCCGCGTGCAAGGCCGAAATATCGCTGAATCCTATCAGCCACTTCGCGTTGCGACGTATCACCTCCGGCGGAAGCGACTCCAACAGATGCACAGCCCCATACCCGCCCCGGGTACACAGTATAGCCTTCACCGAGGGGTCTACAAGAGCATCGCGCAAGTCGGCAAGCCGTTCATCCGGCGTACCGGCAAAGTTGCCATGCGCACCATAAGCATGCGCACCTATCCGCACATTATAACCCCACGAACGCAATCGGGCTGCGGCATTATCTATATACTCATGCTTCACCTTGCTCGACGGCGAAACAAGCGCAACCGTATCGCCGGAGCGTAAAGCGGCAGGAATCGTTATCTCAGAAGCTATCATCCCGGGAAAAGTATCGTATCAATATTCAAGCATAATATTATCCACCCACAACGTCGTGTTCTCGGCACCCACAAAGGCCGTTCCGCAACCCGACGACACCATCACCAGCATGTGCGTAATCTCCTCATCGGGGGCACCCCAGCCCACCTCCACCACAGGCACTATTTCGCCCTTGCTATTGAGGCAGAAGTAGCTCTTGTCCTCGGGGATAAGCCCCATATAAGAACGATAAAAAGGCTTCGAGGTAATATCGCCGTAGTGCACGGTAATAGTATGGCCGTTCACCCATCCGTTGGTCGACTGCGTGTAACGCTCCCGTCCGGTACCCACGCGGTGGGCATACACATTACCCTTCTCATCTTCCCAACGGTGTTGCAAGAGAATATACACCTCGGCGCTATCGCGACCGGCCACCTGTTTCTTAGGCTTCAACCCCGTAGAATAGATGCGATAATTCTTGTCCGACATTTTCAGTCGATAATCAAACACCAGCTTCTTGGGACGCTTCGTAAAAGGGATACCCATCGTCATCTTGCTATACGGACTGTTCACCGAGCGGATAGGCTCCATCAGCTCACCCAAGTATATCGTACCGCTCACCAAGACTTCGAGGTTTACCAGGCCCAACACCTTCACATCATCAATCTTCGAGTCCAGGCGGGCACACCAGCCGCCGCCGGGACGCTCCTCGGGCACCACCGTGCAACTCGCCTTCACGATACCCAGCACGTTGGCATAAGCATTCGACGTAGCCCACGGCGAGCCGCCCATATTACGGTACGCCTTCTCCCCCTCGATCGTAGCAGTAGGAGCAATGGCATAAAGCGTACGTTCACGGCCGCCCAACAATTTCGACTCCTTCATGTGGCGGGTCACCCACTGTTCAAAGTCGGCAAAAGGCAACAACTCACGCTTTTGAGCCGATACAGCAGCGGGCAGGAGCAGAAGAATAGACAAAATACAACAAATTCGTTTCATCATAACGTTCTTGCAACTAAATAAAAACATATCGAGCAGCGAAATTACACATTTTCCGCCAAACGCAACATCCCGCAAAACAATAATCCTCTCCCAAGGACACAAAAGAGGTTATTTTCCGCCACAAGAGGCCACAACACGAAACCGCCGCCCCGCAAATACCTACAAATAGGTAGCCGCGACACCCAAAATCACCCTATCGGGCGATTGCCATCCGCCCAACCCCCACGTACCTTTGTACCGGTTAACATCACAACAGTTTGCCGGCTGCAACACGACAGCTTCACATCCCCGCGCGAGGCGGCGAAAAGTCTGCTGCAACTCTCAGCAGTTGAAATATTAGGTTATATGATTGTAAAGTTGATAAGAGGCCGACCCGAAAATCCTTTCGAGGTCGGTCTCTTATTTTCCCCACACCCATTTCATATCCATCCACCCTGCGATGGAACAATCCGGCACTCCCGCGTGTTATCCATATAACACCACACCCCCGGCAACCATCCTAAACAGAACAAGATGATACGAGCACACTTTTACAACACACAACGCCAATGCCTCAAAGGGCTTACCAAGCAACTCTTCAAGCACTTCAACACCACCCGCTTCTTCGATGCCCGCGCCGAGGGCCACCCACAACTGCGCCGCCGGTACATCCCCTCCTACTCATCGGGCAACAAGCGCAACGCAGCCCCCCTGCTGGCACTCCCCGGCGGAGAGACCGGCAAACGACTGGCCGAACTATGGAGCGACGAGTATGCCCACTGCGACCTGTGGCACCGGCTGCACTACTACTGGACCGAAGAAGAGTGCGTCCCCTCCGACCATGCCGACAGCTGCTTCGGTACCATGCGCAACCTTTTTTTCGACAAGCTCCACATCGACCCACGCCACATCCACCCCATTCACGGCGATAACGAGCCCGACCAGGAAGCCAACCGGTACATCGGGTCCCTATACCGCACACGCGGCATCTATTACGACCCGGCCCTCTATCCCGACGAAACAGCCACCCCCTTCGATTCATACTTCCACTGCGCCATTCTCGACGTCGACGAGAATGGCTATGCCGCCAAAATACGCAGTTACCACAACAAAGACATCGAGGCATTTTCCCTCCTGTCCATCGGCAACGACCTCGAACTCACGCTTTTCGACCATCCCGAGAAAAGAAGCTATTTCGCCCGCAAGAACCGCTCCACGGGGCGGCAGCACATCTCCGTCTCCCTGCGGCTCCTCATGAAGACGCCGCGCCTGCTCATCCCCCTGTTCGGGAAAGAGAGAACCTCCCTGCTATATCGCATGGACGACTATTTCAACCCACCCTCCACACTATCCATCATACGCCACCACCCCAACGTACACCTTTTCATCGTCAATGACGACTACCAGGAGCCTTCCGATACAGACATCCGCGTCACGCGCTGCCACTTCCAGTTCGAGATAGACCAGCTGCTACAAGAAGACGACTGAGAGCCGCAACACCACACACATAGCCCCGTCACCGTCACCATCACCCTCTCCCCCAAAAAACATACAGCCACATGCAGCAACACCCCCCATACAACACAACATAAATTTGCATATTCCGAAACATTCTTTACATTTGCACACAGAAAGGCAAACCGGCAGCCTCCACACCAGCACAGCCGCCCGTTATGCCACGGTTCTGCCACCGTGACAAGGCAGCCATAAAAGACCTTAACTCGACGCCATGCGCCACACAACCACCCCATGCCACACCTGCCGCCGTCAGCGACACGCCGGCACACTGCGCCTTGCCGCAAGCAATGCCATCAAGACATACCTCCTCATCTTCCTCATCACCTACCCACTACACACTTTTGCAAGCGCCCACACCCTTATAGGCCACATTGCCACCCCCGATGGCACCCCCCTCTCCGGCTGTTCGGTCATCCTCTACGCCGCAGGCAACGACACCATACCCGTCACAGGTACAGGCAGCAACACCTCAGGCAACTACACCCTGCAAGCACCCACCGGGCAATACAAACTACGAGCCTCATACATCGGCAAGACCACCACATGGCAACACATCGACCTCACCGCCAATACCGCCATCGATACCATATACATGGCTACCGACCCCTATTGCACACAAGAAGTAACCATCACCGCATGCTGCATCAACTACCGCAACGACGGCAACATCGTAGTAAACATCCCCGGCAACCCATTCGCCCAAAACACAACCCCCTTCGATATGCTATACAAAATACCCGGCACATGGGGGCTGACAATATACGGCAAGGAAATCACCCGGCTATATATCAACGACATAGAGCAGCACATACCCCATGACAAGATGGCAGCCTTGCTCAAAAGCATCGACATAGACCTTGTCGAGAGCATCGAAATCATCCCCACCGACACCCGAAACCGCAATATGGGCGAAGGAGCATTGCACATCACCCTTCGAGACCCGCACAACAACGGCCTCTACCTCTCGGCAGGCTACACCCCGTCTGTCGACTTTGGCACCGCCTTTTCCCACGACATCACCCTCAACCTCGCAGCACGCTACCAGAAACTACTCTCCTTCACCACATTCGAGCTCTCCGAAAACCCCATCGGCAGCAGCAGCCTGCACCGCGACCTCTCCTACAACTACCACAACGCCACCACCCGTCAAAGCTCCTCCGACAGCCAACGTTGGGACAACAACATCCTCATAACACAATCCCTCATCTACGAGATAGACTCAGCCAACAGCCTGTACGCCAACTTCAACGCACAGCTGCAACCCCATGAAAAAAAATGGGAAGAGAGCAAAGAACAGTTCAACAACACCGCCATCCTCTACCCCGATTCCACCCGCACCGATTGGCTGCAAACACAGCACAATTACAGCGCCTACGCCGCATACCGCCACCTCTTCGACCGCAAAGGCTCGCAAATCGAGGCCTCCCTCCACTACTTCCGCTACGACCATACCCGCCGCGGAGAGCAGCAACTATTCTATCCCGACCATTCCCACAACTTCGCCTATCGCAACGACAACAAGAGCGACGCCATAAGCCCCGCCATAGACGCCTCCATACACCTGCCCCACAACCTCACACTCCACACCGGGCTACAATACATATACACCCTGAAAAACAACAACCACACACAACAAGAGACAGCCACCCCCTATTACAGCGACCCCATACACAGCAGCGAACACCTCACCACCCTCGATGCCAACCTTTCGGGACAATACGGCCGGCTACACTTCACGGCAGCGCTCACACTACAATACATCCACGGCAACTACCACTACGGCATCCGCAACACCCCATTCACATACAGCGACTTCATCATCGCACCCTTAGCGCAGCTCCAATTCGAGGAAAACCGCCAAAAAGGCCATGTCACAACCCTCACCTTCACCACCACGCCCACCATACCCATGCCCGCGATGCTCAATCCCGGCATCCGCAAGAGAGGCCAATACACCTACTTCACAGGCAACAGCGACCTGCGCACCTCATACAACTACACGCTGCAACTGCGGCAACAACTCTTTGGCAACCTCACCGTCAGCCTCGACGCCACTTGGAGGCCACACTTCTTAGACAACGCCATCACCATAGGCGACGACCGGCGCAGCGTCATATACAGCTACCGCAACCATCCATACGCAGCCCGGTACGCAGCCACCCTGTACTACAACCGCCACCTCTTCCCATTTTGGCACATCAACGCCGAGGCCACCCTCGCCTACGACTACTACCGCGCACACACAATAGGCACAACACGCCACCTCTCCGGCAACATCCAACTCGCCAACTCCTTCAACTGGGGCAACGGCTGGACAGCAACCCTCCTCGCCAACTACCGCAGCAGCCAACGCACCCCCTACATACTCTACGGCAGCGGATACGCCATATCGGCAACAATCGGCAAAAATTTCTTCAACAACCGGCTCACCCTCCTGCTGGAAGCCACCGACTTCATTACCGACCTCACCGACAGCAGCACCACATACCTCAACCATTACACACTGCAAGAAATCAACGACGACTATCTGCGCTGCTTCGGGCTCAGCATCATCTACCGCTTCGGCATCGGCAACAAAGATATAAAAGCCCACAAGGTGACAGGCGGCAACGCCCACCTTCGCGCCATGTAACCCCGTCATCCTCAGCCCCAGCCATACCCCCGGTCATGAACCCGACGTCATGGCAAGCCCCTCTGTCGCCCGTGCCGGAAACCCCTTCCTCAAAGCCCCCCACACCTCTTCGCCTGCACACCCGTCCGCAACATATCCCCGTAAAAGATTGTTATCTCTACGACACAACAAATTTCTTGTTTTTTATTGCCAATTATAAAAATATTCCAATAATATTTGCTTTTAACAAAAACTTTATTTAGTTTCGCAATAATAAGCTATAAAACCCGAAACCATGAAAACTGGCAAATACACCTACATCACATCCAACGGCACACAAGAATACATTATATACCATACCGCCATCAGCAACACCCTCTATTCGGGCAACACCATAGCAGCATAGGCAACCCACCCTCAAAGCCCCATCCGACAGCTATCCGCATTCATGCAATAAAAGCCGCACGAATCTGCTGCAAAATCCAGCATATTGATTATTTTCAAAAATAAATCCATTTTCATGTTACAAATTGGCCGGTTTTTTGTCTTTCATATAAAAAGCTATTCTATCCATAAAAACATGAAACCATGATACGCCGCCTCCTACATCTCACAATCCTTGCCTCTGCACTCTCAGCCTCGGCCCACACCCTGCAAGGCACCGTCGTTACGGCCGACCGGGAGGCTTTGCCGGGCGCTTCGGTAGTACTCTTTGCTGCCGGCAACGACAGCGTACCCGTAGCCGGGACAAGCTGCAACGAACAGGGGGCCTATCTGCTGCAAGCCGACGGAGGCACTTACCGCCTGAGGGCTTCTTTCTTGGGGTACAAAACCGTATGGCGGGAGGTGAAAATCGCCGCCGACACCCGCTTGGACACCATCGTGATGCCCGTCGATACCATCCAAGCCAAAGAGGTAACCGTCACGGCTCACTTCATTAAGCACGAGCCAAACAGCATCACCATTGCCATGCAGGGAAATCCCCTCGCACGCAACTCATCGGCCTACGACATGCTATACAAGCTCCCCGGCACATACGGCCTCTCCATCTATGGCCGGGCAGTCTCGAAAATTTACATCGACGACCAGGAAGTGGCGTCTGATATAGCAACATCCATGCTACAATCCATGCGTGCCGAAGATGTGGAGAGTTTCGAACTTATCCCCATTGCAGGTGTCGAATACGGCGCCACAACCGAGGGAAGCGTCCTGCGCATCAGACTGAAGAAAAAACGGGAAAACGGCTCCATAATCTCTGTCTCTGCCGGCACAGAAATAGCCAAACAATCCGTCAGCCTATACCCCAAAATATATGCTATGACAAAGCTCGGAAAAGTCGAGGCAGTCACCTCTTTCGGTTACAGCAACATACGCAGCAAACCTATAGAAAATCTCAATATATACACCTACAACAACGGCTCGCATCTGAAAGAAAAAATCACTCACAGTACTGGGAAAGTAACCGACTACACCATGCTGTCACAGTCGGTCACTTACAATCTCAACAGCAAACACAAGATGGGAATACGCTTCGATTTCACTTGGCGTCCCAACGGACAGGCCGAAAGCTACACCGACTATTACGACAACTCATCCGGCCTGACGTTTCCATTGAAATCGCACCGTTATAGCGATCTCTACTACCGCCACTACAAAGCCTACGCTTTCTATCAATGGAACTTCGATAACCGAGGCTCGTTCCTGCAGGCCAATATTCAATATTATACCGCAACTCAACGCGATTGGAGCGAGATATTCAACACTTTCTCTGACGGTTCTACACAGACAATAGGCACCGACTTGCCTCTTTCTCATGCCGTACTCTATCCGCAAATCATTTTCAGGAAAAACTTTGCCAATGGCATGTCTCTATTGATAGGCGCCAAATACCTGCACACTACAGGCAATCTCTTCCAGACAGAAACCACCGCCGAAAACTCCGGGCCGGAAAAAACCGATACACGGCCTTACGACTACGACGAAAATCTCTATTCGGCCTACGCGCAATGGTCAGGCAATCTTTTTTCCAATCGGCTCAATTATCAGTTGGGGGTAAACGTCGAGCACATCGACACCCGGCACATGTTTTCTGACGAAAATCCCACTACCCGGTTCCGCTCCACCGGTCTCTTTCCCTCTGCAGCATTACAATACAACATCGACAGCCGCAAAGGACATTTCCTGTCTTTATCATACGCACCCTACACCAGTTACCCCACCGGATACAGCCTCGACCCCAATTGGACGAGAACCGGCACTTTCAGCTATTTCAGAGGCAACCCCAACCTCAAGGCTCCATACAACCACCGCCTGCAAATCAGACAGACTTTGTGGAACGCTTTCACGATAAACCTATCCGGCACATGGCAGATCAATCCCGTTGCCATGCGAGACTCCATCGGAGCCGACGGACAGACAAGATACCGTAGCCGCGAAAATTTTGGCAGCTACAACAACTATTCTCTCAGCCTGTACTACAACAAGCGGGTGCTCAATTGGCTTTGGCTAAATGCCATGGCGAAAGTTTACTGCAACTACGAAAACTCCCGCCAGTACGGCAGGCGCACCTATTGGAGCGGCGATGCCTCGGCATGGATATACTTCTACCTGCCCCAAAATTGGCAAATATATGGCGGTGCAAACTTCATGGGCGAATACCGCAGATACAATACCGTACAATACCCGTTTGTCGAAGTTTACTGCGGGGTGAATAAAAGCTTCTTCAATAACAGCCTTGTCATAAACGCCTCTATTCGGAATCTGCAAGGCGGCGACAGAATATCGCGCACTTATTACGACAATTACTTCGTTACGACTCACAGCAACGCCAATATGATCTTTTGTCAGATTTCCATCCGATATACCTTCAACATCGGCAAGAAAGACATCAGGGTACGCGAGGTGCAGACCGACAATCTCCCCGATGAAAGAGCCAGATACTAACCAGCCGTTACTCCGAGACCGTTGCTTTAACATTCAAAGAATACCGATATGAACCGCATTACAAGTTTCATCACTGCCTTAGCCATTTACATCGCCGCAGTATCGGCCGCTCAGGCTTACACCCTGCAGGGGGTCATCGCATCTGCCGGGAACATTCCGCTGCCCGGTGCTTCGGTCGTGATCTTCGCCGCAGGAAACGACTCCGTACCCGTAGCCGGGACAAGCTGCAACGAACAGGGGGCCTATCTGCTGCAAGCCGACGGAGGCACTTACCGCCTGCGCGCTTCTTTCATAGGAATGAAAACCGCGTGGCGCGACGTAACACTCTCGCAAGACACCCGCTTAGATACCATCGTGATGCAAACCGATACCCTGTTCACCCAAGAAGTTACCGTAACGGCCCACTTCGTGAAACACGAGCCCAACAGCATCACCATTTCGATGCAGGGAAACCCCATCGCCCGCAACTCGTCGGCCTACGATATGCTCTATAAACTGCCCGGCATGTACGGGCTGACCATCTATGGCCGGGCTGTCTCGAAAATATACATCGACGACCAAGAAACGGATATGAACGCCGCCACAGCAATGCTGAAAAGTTTGCAAGCCGAGGACGTAGAGAGTTTCGAGCTCATTCCCATCGCCAATGCCGAATACGGTGCCACCACCGAAGGTAGCGTACTGCGCATAAAACTGAAGAAAAAACGCGAAGACGGAGCCAATATATTTGTATATGCCCAAGGGAAATATCCCTACGAAGGAAAAACCGTCGATTCTTCCTATGGTGTCACCTCTATGGCAAAAATCGGGAAAGTAGAATCTTTCACCTTCGTCGGGTTCGACAACGAGCATACGTGGCCTACGCACAGTTACAGTACTCGTGTATATAACGACAACACGATAGTCGAAGCACAATCCGAGCGATTGTCAGGAAACCGTTATAACAAACTATACGTACAACAAACCCTGCGCTACAATATCAACAAACATCACATGATTGGAGGCAGATTCCACCTTTCATGGCATCCCAAAGCCTATGCCACGAGCGACATTCTCTATACAAAAAATACCACATCCTTGATATTCCCTCAAAAAAGCGAAAGCAAATACGAGACATTCTACCGCTACATACAGGGATACGCCTACTACACGTGGTTGCTCGACGACCGCGGCTCAGCTCTAAGCGCCACATTCCAATACTACCGAGCCAATCAAGGGAACCTCAGCACCTATACAAGTTTCTTCGAGAACGATTCCACCGAAACGATACGGAGCCCATACCCCACCTCTTATGCCGTCTATTATCCGTCTATACAATTTGTAAAACAATTTGCCAACGGCATGGGCTTACAAATCGGATTCCGCTACCTGCACACCGATGGCGATATGTCACGTGAAGAGACAACCACTACCACTTCACCGCATCAAAAAGCCACAACAATAAACGAATACAAACCTTATACTTTCGACGAGGACTTGTACTCGGCATATGCCAAATTTGCAGGTTCCCTCTTCAACAAGAAACTATCATACCTACTGGGGCTCACGGTACAACATGTCGATACACGGCACAGATTCTCTTACAACGACCCTGCCACACTCTTCCGCTCCACCGGCGTATTTCCATCGGTAACCCTGCAATACGCCCATAAAAACAACTACACATCCGTTACATACTCGCCATACACCAATTATCCCACCGGATACAACCTAAATTCCACACCTTACAGGACCGGAACTTACAGCTACTGGCAAGGCAACCCCAATTTGAAAGCCCCATATAACCACCGGCTGCAACTGCAACAATCATTGTGGAACTGTTTGTCATTCACCCTCAACGGTACATGGATAGTCAATCCCGTCGCATCACTCTATACAATAGGCGACGACAGACAAACCATTTACGAGACACTCGAAAACTTCGGTAATTACGACACATACAGACTCAATGTCAGTTTCTCTAAAATGGTTACAAAATGGCTGCACATCAACGCCAACGGTTCTACATGGTGCAACTATGAAAACTCCCGCCAATATGGCAAGCACACCTATTGGAGCGGTAGCGTAAACCTCAGTGCCACAGCCATGTTACCCAAAGATTGGCAAATATACATAGGCAGCGGTTTCAGCGGCGAAGAGCGTCAATACAACGTCATTACCTATCCACACGTAAGCGTAAACTTTTATCTACAGAAATCACTTTTGGACGACAAACTCACTCTTCGGCTCGATGTCTGCAACATACCCGCCATGGATATTACCACCCGCTCCGATTATAGCGAGTATTATCTCATCAACCAAAGTAACAGTTACCGCATGTTTGCCGGCATTTCAGTCTATTACTCATTCGATATAGGCAAGAAAAACGTCAAGGTACGCGAAGTAAACACCGACAGATTGGCTATTGAAAGAACTCAATAACAAGACGACGCATCGCAAAAAACCAATCATAACTCATCCTCGTCCTATGCCGTAATGAAGCTCACTGCCTTCTCATCGCTGCTCTTGCTATCGAGACATCGGCCTGCACGTCGCCTGGTGAAACCATTACAATCACGCAGCGATGTACACCGAAGAGGGAAAAGATTTCAGATTCGTTCCCTTCGTCGGCGCAAAATACGGTACTACACCAACGAGAACATATTCCACACTAAATTAAAGGGAAAAACAACCGACACACCATAAAACACAAACACATAAAAACCAACCGAATAACGATACGACAATAAAATAAATAAAATAAATCGTATCGTTGCATTCAGTATGTCGCAAACCGAAAGATAGCAGAACGCACCACCTCGACACTACCATCTATTACCGTCAGTCGTCGGTATCATTGTCTGTTGCAGAGATAAGCGAAACAGCCGTCAGTAATAGAAATATTTCCATACTATAAAAATATAAACACGCCCATTGCAGCACCCATTTACGGGAGAAATCTCGGCAATAGACCGCCACGTTATCGACAACGCCGGCACACGCACATTCACCTGCCATATAATACTATCTAACAACGAGATACTGCAAGAAGGAATGCACGCACAAGCCACACTCATACTATCCGACAAAAGCCTGCTCGAACACATCCTTTCGGGCATCATCAAATCCGGGCCGAAGGACGCCCGCAAAACCACATCACAAGAGGGATAATTATCTAAGAAAAGCTGTTCGGTTTTTTACGGAAATTTTTACGTAATTCGGCGGAAAAACTTATCTTTGCCCGTTAGAATGCAATGCTGCGGCAAAACATTCGCCAAGAACAGTTTAACTTAATACATATCACAATGGAAATTTCTCACATTGAACATTTGGGAATAGCCGTAAAAAGTCTCGAAGAGGCCATTCCGTACTATGAAAACATCCTGGGTCTCAAATGCTACGCTGTCGAAGAAGTAGCCGACCAAAAAGTAAAAACAGCATTCTTCAAAGTAGGGCAAACCAAAATAGAGTTGCTCGAACCCACCAGCGAAGATAGCACCATAGCCAAATTCATAGAAAAACGAGGCGAAGGCATACACCACCTCGCATTTGCAGTTGCCGACGGAGTAGCAAACGCACTCGCCGAAGTAGAGGGCAAAGGAGTAAGACTCATCGACAAAGCCCCCCGCAAAGGCGCCGAAGGCCTCAACATAGCCTTCCTGCACCCCAAATCGACATGCAGCGTACTTACCGAATTATGTGAAAATCCTAACAAATAAACCCATGAGCAGTCAACTCGAAAAAGTAAAAGAGCTTATTGCGCTCCGTGCAGAAGCACGCTTGGGCGGTGGCGAAAAAGCCATTGCCAAACAACACGAACGCGGCAAATACACCGCTCGCGAACGCATCAACCAACTCCTCGACGAAGGCAGTTTCGAAGAGATAGACATGTTTGTGCGCCACCGCTGCCACAACTTCGGACAAGAAAAGAAATCGTTCCTCGGCGACGGCGTTGTCACCGGCTACGGTACCATCGACCACCGTCTGGTCTACGTCTATGCACAAGACTTCACCGTTTTCGGCGGCTCACTGTCAGAAACCATGGCCATGAAGATATGCAAAATCATGGATATGGCCATGAAAATGGGAGCACCCGTCATCGGCATAGGCGACTCGGGCGGCGCCCGCATCCAAGAAGGCATCAACGCACTCGCCGGATACTCCGAGATATTCCAACGCAACATCATGGCATCGGGCGTAATACCCCAGATATCGGGTATCTTCGGTCCCTGCGCCGGTGGCGCCGTATACTCTCCGGCTTTGACCGACTTTATCATCATGGTGAAAAACATCTCCTACATGTTCCTCACCGGTCCTGCCGTAGTAAAACAAGTAACAGGCGAAGACGTAACCCAAGAGCAACTCGGAGGCGCCGAGATGCACTCCAAGACTTCGGGCGTATGCCACTTTGCAGCCGAAACAGGCGATGAGGGCCTCGAAATCATCCGCAAGCTCCTCAGCTACATACCCCAGAACAATCTCGAAGAAGCTCCCGTCGTTCCCTGCACCGACCCCATCGACCGTCTCGAAGATTCGCTCAACGAAATCATCCCCGACAGCCCCAACAAGCCCTACGACATGTATCAGGTCATCGGCGCCATCATCGACAACGGCGAGTTCCTCGAAGTACAACGCGACTTCGCGCGCAACATCATCATAGGTTTCGCCCGCTTCAACGGTCAGTCGGTAGGTATCGTAGCCAACCAACCCCAATACCTTGCCGGTGTGCTCGACTGCAACGCTTCGCGCAAAGCAGCCCGCTTCGTACGCTTCTGCGACGCATTCAACATTCCTATCGTCAGCCTCGTAGACGTTCCCGGATTCCTCCCCGGTACCGGCCAAGAATACAACGCCGTCATCTCACACGGTGCCAAACTCCTCTACGCATACGGCGAAGCAACCGTTCCCAAGGTAACGGTAACGCTGCGCAAGTCATACGGAGGTTCGCATATCGTGATGAGCTGTAAGCAACTGCGCGGCGACATGAACTACGCTTGGCCTACTGCCGAGATTGCCGTAATGGGTGCCGACGGTGCTGTTGCCGTACTCTATGCCAAAGAGGCCAAAGAGCACGAAAACCCCGCTCAATTCCTCGAAGAAAAGAAAGAAGAATACACCAAACTTTTTGCCAACCCCTACAACGCAGCCAAGTATGGTTATATCGACGATGTGATAGAGCCCCGCAACACGCGCTTCCGCATCATCCGCGCCCTGCAACAACTGCAAACCAAAAAACTCACCAACCCGGCCAAAAAGCACGGCAATATTCCTCTCTAAACCATTAAACCTGAATCGTATGAATATAAAAAGTTTAGGAATATGGAGTAGTTTGCTGCTTGCCCTTGTAGCTTTCAGCTCGTGTGGGGTAGAAGAAAACAAATCCAAAGTAGTCATCAACGAAATACTCATGACGAACGAGACCAATTTCCAAGACGACTACGGCGTTCACAGCGCATGGTTAGAACTCTTCAACAAATCATACAGCACAGTAAACGTTGCAGCCAACCTGCTGCGGTGTAGCGACACCCCGGGCGATACAGCAACCTACTTCATACCCAAAGGTGACGTTCTCACTCAGATGCCGCCTCGCCAGCACCTGCTCTTTTGGGCCGACGGCAAACCTAACCGCGGTACGTTCCACGTCAATTTCTCTTTCAACGCCGACAAAGATACATGGATAGGACTTTATGATTCGGGCAAAC
>UQMR01000058.1 GCA_900542255.1 uncultured Porphyromonadaceae bacterium | reverse complement strand
AGTGCAGGCTATGCCGAGCCGCCTCCCATCTTATCCAAAGATAGCGAAAGGCGAGCGCAGCGCCAAACGAAAACAAAGTTTTCAAGTGCAGGCTATGCCGAGCCGCCCCCCATCTTCTATAAAGATAGCGAAAGGCGAGCGCAGCGCCAAACGGAAACAAGGCATTTAAGCGTGATTTAGCCTAAACCACCGCTGTTTTATCAAAAAACAATAAAATCCGGTCACGACACACCCATCATCCCGGCTATCCATATCAGAAAAAACAAAAACATTTGATATTTCCGCCCATTCTTTATATTTTCGCCACATACAACGGTCATACCCAATATTATTACACCATGTTGCGCAACATCATTCTATTCATCGCATTACTCTCCGGTATCACCGTGAGTGCCGCCGGCAAGTCTATCATGCTGCCCCAAGAAGTAGACAACGTCACCTTTTACGGCGTAGATTTCAGTCAGGTCAATATCGTAGGCGACGACGCCCCCGACTCGCAGTATCTGCAAGCATTCCGTCGGATCAATGACCTGTTCGTCACCGAGCCCGAGAAGTACGACATCGCCCGATATCTCCGTACACACATCGCCCGGTACGACTTCGAGATGGTAGCCGCCGTCAATGCCGCCACCGACCTCTCCCGGGCACGCCCCATGCAAGCGACACTCCTCGACAAAGAGTCACTCGCCGCACACATATCCCGGTTGCCCGTTACAGGCGATGGGGTAGGGCTCATTATCATAGCCGATTGCCTCGACAAAACCCGCGAGACCGGCTATTTCCACATCCTCTTTTTCGACCGGGCCACCCGCTCCGTCATAGCCCAAGCCTCGCTGAGCGGAAAGGCAAGAGGATTCGGGCTTCGCAACCACTGGGCACGGGCTATGCTCAACAGTATAAGGTCCTTGCGTGTCGTCCGCCCATAAAACGGTCTCCCGCCATACCCTCTGTTCATGCCATACACCCGGCCCCGAGTAGCATACAGGGGCAAGGTGCGCTGCGGCATGCCATAATTTGAGCGGCCATTTACATTTTTACAGAGAGAAACAGCATATATCTCGCCGGAAAGTATTACCTTTGCACCTTCAAAAAGTTATAACAAACAATATAAAAAACAAAACTGGCAATGGCTAAAGAATTGAAAGAAATGACCAAGCGTGCCGACAATTACTCGCAGTGGTACAACGATTTGGTCGTAAAAGCAGATCTTGCCGAGCAGTCGGCAGTACGCGGCTGTATGGTCATAAAGCCCTACGGTTATGCCATATGGGAAAAAATGCAACGCATATTAGACGATAAGTTCAAAGCAACCGGGCACGTCAATGCCTATTTCCCGTTACTGATACCCAAGTCATTTCTTTCACGCGAAGCAGAGCACGTTGAAGGTTTTGCCAAAGAGTGCGCCGTAGTAACGCACTATCGTCTCAAAAACGACCCCTATGGTGGAGGAGTAGTGGTAGACCCCGCAGCCAAGCTCGAAGAAGAGCTCATCATACGCCCTACGTCGGAAACCATCATTTGGAACACATATAAAAATTGGATACAATCGTACCGCGACCTTCCCATCCTCTGCAACCAATGGGCCAACGTCTTCCGCTGGGAGATGCGCACGCGCCTCTTCTTGCGTACCGCCGAGTTCCTTTGGCAAGAAGGGCACACGGCACATGCCACACGCGAAGAGGCCGAGGCCGAGGCACGCCGCATGCTCGAAGTTTATGCCGACTTTGCTCAGGAATACATGGCAGTACCCGTCATCAAGGGCGTGAAGACCGAGAGCGAGCGCTTTGCCGGAGCCATAGACACCTACACGATAGAAGCCATGATGCAAGACGGCAAGGCTCTCCAAGCCGGAACCTCGCACTTCCTGGGACAAAACTTTGCCAAAGCCTTCGATGTACAATTCCTCAACAAAAACAACGAGCTCGAGTACGTGTGGGCAACCTCGTGGGGCGTCTCTACCCGTCTGATGGGAGCACTCATCATGACACACAGCGACGACAACGGTTTGGTACTGCCTCCGCACCTCGCACCTATACAAGTAGTTATAATACCCATATACAAAGGCACCGAGCAGCTCTCGCACATCGATGCCAAGGTCGAGACAATCGTCAACCGCCTGCGCGAGATGGGCATCTCTGTCAAGTACGACAATGCCGACAACCGTCGCCCCGGCTTCAAATTTGCCGACTACGAGCTCAAAGGCGTTCCCGTACGCCTCGTATTGGGCGCACGCGACCTCGAGAACGGTACAATCGAAGTAATGCGCCGCGACACCCTCGAGAAAGAGACATTGCCGCTCGAAGGTATCGAGGAGAACGTACGCAAGATGCTCGAAGATATACAGGCCAACCTCTACAAGAAAGCCCTTGCCAACCGCACGGCACGCACCGTCACCGTTGATACATACGACGAGTTCAAGGAGCGTATCGAGGAGGGCGGTTTCGTGCTCGCACATTGGGACGGCACGCCCGAGACCGAGGCACGCATCAAGGAGGAGACCAAGGCAACCATACGATGCCTGCCATTCGACGGCGACCTCACCCCCGGTGTATGTATGGTTACCGGCAAGCCTTCGGCACGCCGCGTACTCTTTGCCCGCTCATATTAACCCCCGCATCCCCCCGATACGGGAGTCCGGCATACAACGAAGAAAGGCTACTTTCATCTGTGAAAGTAGCCTTTCTTACGTTTTCAGTGTGACAAGTTATTCGTCCGTCGGTTCGAAGTCATCTTTTCCTACGCCGCATAACGGGCAAACCCATTCTTCGGGAATATCCTCGAATGACGTACCGGGAGCAACACCGTTATCGGGGTCTCCTACTGCCGGATCATAAATCCATCCGCATACAGTGCAAACATACTTTTTCATCTTTCCAAATTATTTAGTTTGACAAAACTCCTGCCGGCAAGGCTCAGAGCATAATAATTAGTAAAGTCGGAAAGTTGGCAACGATTCCTGTATCAGTTGCCAAGCTCTCCTATGTTGTAAATATAACAATACTTCCACTCATTGTATTGTGGCCGAAGCCATTTTTTCAACGATTCACGACCTTCCAGGCACTTCCGCCTTCGCCCCATACAATCTGCACGACATATATGCCCTTGCCCGGCAAGGCGATGCAGGCCGAGGCACCCCGGGCCATATCTCTATGGCACAATACACCCTGTATGGTATAGAGCGAGACATAGCACTCGTCAGGCAGATTGTCGAGCCATAGCACATCCCCGGCAATCCTGTAAGTACACGGTACGTCATGGCGGTGTAGCGGTTCGCTCCCCTGCACATCGGGGTCGGTCACAGCCATCCCCGTATGCGACCAGGCCGAGCGGTAGTCGCCCTTTACGGCGCGCACCCTGTAATAATAGGCAACCGGGGCCTCCAATCCCGTAAATACGGTCTCGGTAGCAGTCACCACCCGTTGTTCATCCACATAAACCGTGTCGTTCTTGCCGTAAGTAACCGTAACATCATCAATGGCCAGGTTCCCTTTCTCCTTATGGTAGGTAAAGCGGAATGCCTCCACCTTGTCGGCCTCGGCAAACTCATACGAGAGCGTATGTTTCGACGTATTTTCGTAGGCAATCGTAGCCAAGACACTCCACTCCTCGTCACTCATCTTTTCCACGACCAGATACGAGCCCGTAGCCTGAGACGCAAAGCGGTACATAAACGACATGCCCGACACATACGCATCATATTGCGGCGATTCTATATACTCACCGTCGTTCTTCAAGCTCACCGACGGCGGCGTTGCGCCCGAGCTGGCATCCGATGTATAGTTGCCCGATGCCGTTCCCGTCCAACCTTCCGGCAGCGGTTTGCCCGACGAGCCTACCTCGTCAAACCCTTCCGTAACGGTTACAGAGCCGTTGCCTTCGAGGGTGAAGCAATCCACTTCATAGCTTTCGGCACCCTCTACCGCCTCCCAGCGGGCCACGAAACTCTCGCAGGTAATATCGTCTGGTTGGCGCAGCGAGGGAGCTTGCAGTTCGGTCGTGGTAAAGAGCCCTTTGCATAGAGCCGGATACTCCGTCCCCGATACCGTTGCCGTGACGGCATAGGTATACGCAGTCAGCGGCGACAACTCTTCGACACGGCAAGAGGGGTCGCTCCCGTCGTGCTCATATACAAGAAGCGGTTCAGGGACAAGCTCCGTCATGGTATGCTCCTGCAAGCCCGAGAAGTCATCTATGGCCGCTTGCCGCCACTCCTGCATAACGAATGAGGCCGAGGGTCCCATCACAGCCGGTTGGCGATACAGCGTCATGTCCTGTCCCCAATACGTCACCTCGTCGCGGTATCCCACAACATCAGTTATCACGCCCGAATGGTATAGGCCCACCGCATCGTTGCCGTTGAAGTTGAGGGGCGACTCCTCGCCGGAGGGAACCAGCAGGTCGGCGCAGGCAAGCAGCTCTTCATTGCTGCATTGGCTGTTCACCATGATATAGGTCTTTTGGGGCTGCAACCACACGCCGGGCAAGGCATAGTAATTCTTGAAATCCCCGTATCCGTTCTGTTGCAGGGCAATACCGTAGTCCGACAGAAGTACAGGCGACGTCGTGCCGTTGTAGAGTGCGATAGCCTTGTTGTAGCTGCTCCCCTCGACGTATGCCGATATAAACAGGTCGGTCGCCTCGCTGGCACCTTGGTACACTTTCACCTTATAGCTGTCGGCTGCGGGATATTCCACCCAATGCAGCGTGGCAGCCACGGCGCTTATCTCCGAGGCCGGCAACGTGACAAAACTTGCGGTGCCGCTCACCTGTACGGTCACAGCAACCGGAGCATACAAGCCGCCGCCCGATATAACCAGCGTGTCGCGCAGGGTCCCCGACAGCGAGCTGTTATAGTATGTCAGGCATACATCTGTACCTTGTGCAGCCTCCGTTTCGCTAATCGAGGTGCGGTCAGCCACAATACCTTTGTTGCCCTTCCATGCAAGCGACAGCGGCGATTGCAGGTTTTGAGCCGCAATCGGCAGTACATACGTAAGCGAGCCGCCCTGCATCACCGCCCCCATCTCTATGACACTCCCCGATACGGGCGTTGTCATATACGGGTCGTCAGAGGCTCCTGAATGGAACTCAAAACCGATGCTGTCGCCCCACAAATATTCTGCTATGGCAGGATAGTCGATAAACGGGTTGCGGTTTTGCTGCGCCTTATAGACAGCCTCATTGCGGGCTATCTCCTTTTCGCTTACGGGGTCCTCCCGGTGCCAGCGCATAAGCAGCTCTATGGAGTAGTCGGTCAACGTGGGATACCCTTCCGACTCGAACATATATACCCCGTCGGCCATCCATGTGTAGTCTTGGTAACAGGTAGCCACATACATATACATGCGGGCAAAATCGCCCTTGTATTCGTCGGCCGGTTCAAAGACCGTGAGAGTGCGGTTCCCTACGGAGACCTTTCCCACCCGCGAGACGCCGTTGTCGAAGGTAGCCTCTTCGCCAACTTCGCCGAGGATGTTGTTGCTTTTGGCCAGGTTGGCCGAGGCGTCGGCCGGCACAAGGTGATGCAAGTCGTACGACGCGTCGTAAATAAACGGCGACAACTCTCCCCACCAGCTCTTGGGGACACTATGCTCGATGTTCATTTCCGGGTGCGAGCCCTCGGCAGGGAAGTAGCGCACCACATCCGAATACATGTCCCAGATAGAGCCGTCGGGGCGGACGTCGGAGGTGCGAAACACCCCCCACGTCCCCGTACTGCCATACTCAATCCTCCTGTGGCGGCTTATGATGTCATGCAGCGAATTTTTCAGCTCCTCGTCTTGTTTGCCATCTGCTGTCGCATAGTAGCCGGGAGGAATCTCTCCCCACGAGGAAAATGTCATGGCTGCAAAAAGCAGCGCGCATGTCAGGCGGATTGTCTTCATGGTCATCGACTTTTTTAATGTACCATTACACGTGTGGCAAAGCTGCCGCTCGATGTAACGATTTGTACAATATAAATTCCTTCTTTGGCAGGCATTACACTCTCGCGTTGAGCGTGTAAGGTGCGCGTTCCGCACAATCTGCCGTCGATACTATAATAATAGAGACGGGCGTCTGCCGGTGCTCCATCTACATATATCTTGCCACCGTAGGCATATACATACAAGCCGTCGGGCATGGTGAGTTTCTCTGTCGTGGCTAACGAGGTGCTTACCTCTACGATGTTCGACTCATCGAGCAGCGTCTCGCCGTTGTAAGCCTTCACGCTGTAACGGTACTCTTGTTGTTCGCTCAGCCCTGTTACCTTGTATTGCAATACGTTACCTACATGGCGGGGGTATCCCTCCACGAGTTCCAGCGTAGCGCCGCCACCCTTCTTGATGATTACATGTTTCAGATATACGCGGGCACCTTTTTTGGCCAGCAATGTTACCGTCGATGCCGTTGTAGCCACGGGTAAGGTAATCGTTTCGGTCACCTCGCCGGCCGAGCAGTCTACATCGGCTACTTGCGTGCCGTCTACCGATACATAGAGGTGCGAGTTGTCGCTGCTTCTGTACGGTGAGCAAGTCACTATAAGCGTTGCAGGCGTACCAGACAAATCGAGCGGAGGAGTTGTTATCGAGCCGTTATCGCTACCCGAAGCCAATCGCAGGCCTTCGTTTTCTATGTTCGTATAACCCGATGTCTCCCAATCCGGAGCGGCTGTAAATGTCTCGTCTATCAATATTTGTTCTTCAACAGAAGTACCGCTTTCGACATGCCATACCGACAACTCATAATCGGTCGCTTGCGAGTGTGCCGACCACTGTGCCATGAATGAATTTTCATTAATCTCCGTAGCGGACAAAGCGGCAAATCCTTCACGTGCCGTACCCGACAGGGGTACATTGTGTGAAACGGTCAAGCCGCCTCCCGACAAGACAAGTGTCGCCGTATGTGTACCGACAACCGTCGGTGTATAGGTTACATCTATCGATACGCCGTTATTGACAGCCTCTCCATCGACTGTGTTTTGCGACAGAGAAAAGTATGCTGCGTTTGTACCCGAGAGCGACAGGGTGATGTTGCCCGAAAGATTATACCCTCGCAAAGCAACTGTCTTCGTAGCCGACGATTGCGCTGTGCCCAATACTACTGTGCCTACCTCTATGGTGCTGCCTGCTGCGGGCGACTCTATATATGCCGTTGCACCCGGTGTGAAAGGCGTCGATGTCTGTTCGCCGAAAATCAAATCAACCAGCTCCGGATAGTCTATGAAGGGGTTGCGGTTCCCCTGTAACTGGTATACGGCATCATTGCGGTTGACCTCTTTCTCGCTCACAGGGTCCTCCCGGTGCCAGCGCAGCATCATTTCGCGCGTCCAATCTTTCAGGTAGGGGAAAGAGCCGCTGAATACCGAAGAACCTTCGCCGCTCCAACCGCCGCATTCGGTGGTATAGCGTGTCGCCATATAGAAATAGATGCGTGCAAAATCGCCTTTATACTCGTCGGCAGGTTCAAAAACTGTACCCGAGTAGCCCGCCACAGAACATGTGCCTACTCGCGAAAAACCACCGTTCGATACATAGCTCGTAGAGCCTACTTCGCCAAAAGGCATATTGCTCCGACGGTTGTTGACATATCCGTCAGTAGGAACTACCACGTGTGCATCAGAGTATTTGTTTCCGCCTAACCAGCTTTTCGGTACCGAGTGCTCGCGATTGTAACAATCGCCCTCGCGAGAATAACCGCCACATTGGTCAGAGCCAAAAACAAAGTCGGTGGTCGACGAATACATATCCCATACTTTTCCGTCGTCGCGGCGGTCGGTTGTGCGGTATGCTTCCCATAGATTATCATATCCCAGCTCCCTGTCTCCAATAAGGTTTGAGAGAGCCTTTTGCAAGGCGTTGCCGCTTTTGCCAACAGCAGAGTCGTAGTATCCTGCGGGCACTTCGGCAATCGAAAGGAATGCGCTTGATACGAGCGCAATGCCTATTAAATAGAACCTCTTTCTGTCCATCATAAATACAGTTTTTGATAAATGAAAAGACTACAAATATAATGAAAGTTGAGAACTCTGCAAAGATGTTTACATATTTTGTACAATCAAGATGTCGCTTGCTTGTAAATATTGAAACAAAAAGCAAAGTTTATGCTTTTGTATATGAAAATTATATATAATCATTTTACACTTCGTCGTGCAAAGCATCCATGATGCCTTTGTTTCCGAGCTGCATGTCGTGCGAAATCCAGTGGCGGTAAGTAGCGTATGCCGTGACAGAGTAGATGGCCGTCAATATCCACAGTGCCACATAAGGCCGTGTCATCTGTTGTAAAGAGGCCCCGGTAGTGTTCATCTGTACAAAGCCCTCTACACCCCATGTCGATGGTACCAATGCTCCCAGCCATTGCCATGCAGCAGGCATGGCATACCGCGGCCACACGATACCCGAGAGGAAGATGAAAATAACCGATGTGAAGACAAAGAGTAAAAACGAGGCTTCTCGTTCGCGCACCAACCCTGAGAGCGTCATACCTAAGAATATGGATGAGAGCAACAACGGTAATGCAAAGGTGTATATCTCCCATTGATTTCCCAACTGCGGGTAGCCGAATAGCCATGGTATGAAATGGAAAAGGTAGACGATGTTAAAAATATACAAGCTGCAATAACATAATGCCTTGCCCACGATGAGGTGCAGCACGCTATTGTGCACATGTTCGCGGCCATCGTAATAGAGATGTAGTGTATTGTCCTCTCTGATACCTCCTGCCAACATTCCCAGACCGAGTATGATACTCTGTTGTAATACGAGAACCAACACCGCCGGGATGAGAAACGAGGCAAATCCCGATTCGGGATTGTACATCGTTATCGAAGCATAGGGAATAGGGTTGCTCGCAATATCGGTCAGCGATTGCGAGACTCCTATGGGCAAGGCGGCGCTTCGCAACTCTCCTCCCAAGTCCATGGTAACGTCGGTAAGCGCCATGAGAAAATTCTTGTAGTTGATGAGGAGGCTCATATCCGAATAGAATTCTACCACTCCTTGGGTGCCTCGAACGATGTCCGTGTTGAAGTCTTGTGGTATATGCAGGATGCCGTAGCACTCTGTTTTCATCATCATTTGCCTTGCTTCGGCAATATTGGCGCAATATGATATTACCTTTACGTTGGGTGAAGCGTCGAGGTTGCGCACCAGCTGACGGCTCAATGCGCTGCGGTTATCATCGACGACTACGATGGGAACATCACGTACCACTTCGGGGTTATATATTGCTGCATACAAAAGCGGGTATGCCAAAGTAAGCAAAAAGAAAAACACCAACACACCGGCGTCGCTGAATACCATTTTATACTCTTTGCGCCAGATATAATAAATATCGGCACACGTGCGTCGCAGTATAGGCCATATCTTTTTCGTTATTTTCATGATTGCAGGTTTTCAAGGTTCATACCGGGGGTGAAGCAGAGCTTGTTTCAGTCGTGGTAACAACACAATCGATGCTACGGCAAAACAGATAAATGCTACATAGTGCCAGCGACAATAGTAGAGCGGATACCCGTTAAGTGCTTGTGAGGCATATATGAGGAAATAGTGTCGTACGGGTATCAAGTTGGAGAGCATTTTGAATGGTGCATACATCGATGATACGGGAAAAGAAAAACCTCCCAATGAAAAAGAAAGTATGCCTATGACTGCGGCGGCGCTGAATCCTACGCGCAACGAGGGCGCAAAACTGAGTAGTATGACCGCCAGCCCTTGTGAGGCGATGATGAGCAGTATCATGGCAAAAATCATGTGCCATGCCGGACAATGCAACGGGAAGTGCAAGAATCCGTAGAGAATACTTTGCCCCAGCACTCCCACGGCGGCAAATATACATGTTTGCGGCAGAAGTTTCCCTGTCATGGCTATTACGATGGAGTCGCCTGCTGTACGCATCCAACGACGCGAAGTACCGCGTTTTATCTCTATGCCTATGCTGTATATCGTGACCATCAGCACCATGAGTTGTATGGTAGCGGGTATGAACGAATTATTGAGGTATATGGAGTAATTGAGCCATGGATTGCCTATCGGGTGCATCTCTGGGGCAATAGGTTGCAACAACGGTTTGATATTCGTTTCCGGCACACCTGTCGAAGTAAGTACATGGCTCACTACGGCGCCCGATGCAAGCACCGACATTGTCTTGAAGCTCTTGTACAGCAACGAGCCCGGGATGAAATAGGCATTATTCGTATAAAATGATATTTCGGGCTGATGCGCTGCCATGGTCAACTCTTCGAAACGTGGAGGAATAACAAGAAACCCGAAAATCTCATTGCGTTGCATGGCTTCGCGTGCCGCAGTGAAACTTTGGGGTTCGCTGACTATGTTTACCTGTTGCTGTGAGGCAAGTTGTCTGACAAAATTGCGTGATGAAGCACTGTTGTCCAAGTCTACAACAGCCACAGGCAATTTCTCCGGCAATCCGTTGTTCATCATGGAAAGGAAAAAGAGAAAGGCGAAAAGCGGCATGCCTATCATGCAGATAAGGCATACTGGTGAACCGATAATACGGTACACTTCCCTACACATGGTGCTCCACAATGCACGGCTTTGCGAATGTATGGTTTTCATCGCTCTTTTTCTTCCATCAAAACCGACATACCCGGGTACAATCCCTCTATGGACGATAGCGGTCGCGCCTTTACGTTGAAAGTCTTGGCATCGTATTCTCCTGTCACCTTGGTGGCACGCCATACCGCATAGGAGCCCATATCTTTTACATGAAAGACCTGTAAAACGACTTTCTTGTTTCCAAGGGCTGGAATGCTGGCTTGTAACTGCGCCCCCACGGGAAAATCTTGTAATAAATCTTCACGGACGTTGAATGAGACCCACATGTCGTCGATTTTCGTTAAGTTCATGACTGGAGCACCGATGCTTACCAATTCGCCCACGCAAGGGAATATTTCACTCACGATACCGGCGCTCGGGGCTGTAAGGTACGAGTCTTCGAGTAAAGCCTCTACCTCCGCCACGCTGCCATCGGCAGCTTCGAGCATGGCGGCAGCCGCTTTGCGGTCTTCTTCGCGCGCCCCTTTCATAGCCATTTCGTATTGTGAGCGCGCTGCACTTTCAGAGGCTTGAGCCATAAGGTATGCCGCCTGCGCTTCATCACGTTTTTGTTCCGAAACTACGCCCTTGTCGTAGAGCGATTGCATGCGCATATAAGTCTTATGGGCTATCTCGAGAGCCGCCTGCGATTGCAATAACATGTCGTGCGCCATACGTATCATTTCTGACCGTGTACCGGCATCTACCTTGTTGTTTTCAGCACTGGCCGCAGCCCGCAAGGCATTCGCAGAGAATAGTTGGGCTTCTGCCATAGGTGAATATATATGTACCAGCGTATCGCCGGCCTCGACATACTGACCCTCCTCGACCATAAATTCGGCTACTCTGCCTGGGAGTTTCCCCGATATGCGTATTTGTGTGGCTTCTACCTGTCCTTGCAATATTTGGGGCGCAGGATGCAACAGGAAAAGCCCTATCAATGATACTATAATAAAAAGTGAAACAAGAGCTATCAGACCGATAGCCATACCGTTTTTCTGTCTTTTGGTTTTCATCTCTATTGTTTATTCGGTTTTACTCTGTTTTCGCCATATTGTGTTTCTCCCAACGCCCTTTCCATGGCGGCGTGGCTTATTTGTACCGATATATAGGCGTCTATTTTTTCGGTTTGGGCTTTTTCCCACGCAACTTGTGCGGCAAGCACATCGCTTGTGGTATAAACTCCTTCACTAAACGAAAGCTGTGCATTGTGCAGGTTGTCGCTTGCATTGTCGGTATTGCGGCAGGTCATGTGGTAGGTTTTTATCGCTTCGCTAAGGCGATAGGCGGCTTGGTTGACCTGTAACTCTATCCTCTCTTTGGCAGCTTCGGTCTCGATACGGGTAATTACCGTTGCGCTATGCGAGGCTTTATAACGGTAAAAGTCCGTTCCCCAGTGAAAAATGGGTACACGCAAGACTACTCCAACACGGAACATGCCGTCGAAGTCGGTCTTGAAACCGTTATAGAGATTGGGCTTGTTGAAGGTATATGCTCCCACAACCGCTACCGATGGCAGCAAGGTTGATAGAGCCATGCGTTGTTGTGCCTCGGCCATGTGTGTGAGATAACCAAGACTTTTCAGCTCTTCACGGTTCCCATAAACGTTCTCCATATCTATCAGCGGTATAGGTGTATTCTCTGTTGTTGCGGTATCTGTCTGTACGACGTCTTGCAGTACAAAATCGCTATCCAAAGGCATGCCGCACAGTTGTGCCAGCAACATACGCGATAGCGACAAACCGTTCTCGACCTTGACAAGTGCTATTTCGGCTTCATTGAGGGCGACGCTGACCGTAAGCTCGTCGCTGCGTGTGGCAACGCCATCGGCTACCATTGCGGCTACGTTGCGATGGAGGGTGTCTACAAGAGCAACGAAATTCTTTGCTAATCGTTTTTTCTGTTCTAACGAAACGACCAACCAGTAAGCGTCGTCGACCGATGTTATCACGTTTTCTTCTGTAAGACGGCGTTGTGAACCGGCCAATTTCTCGGCTTGGCTTGCTAAGTCGTTGATGGCCTTTATTTTGCCGCCGAGAAATACGGGTTGCGTGACCGTTACTGCTCCCACGCCGACGTGGTGTGTGTCGAATTCCAGCAAGTCGTCGGGTATGATTGCCGAAGCCCACGATGACGGAATACCCAGTCCTCCGATGGCCGAGCGTAGCGCATCGACATCTACCAGCTGTATATCTTTTTGATTGTAAATGTAGGCTCCTGTGAAGTCTATCGATGGCAAGTATGCTCCGCGAGCCGCTTTGCGGGTGTAAGCCGCTTGTGTAACAACTTCGTCGGCAATTTGCAGCGATTTATTGTTGCGTAAGGCCATGTTTCGGCAAGAGTCGAGCGAAAGCGGTTCTTGGGCTGAAAGAGTGCAATGCCATCCTGTCAGGCCGAAAATAACAACAAAACTCCATGCCTTGAATAATTGTTCTTTTGTCATATCAACATAACTATTAATTATAAATACAATAGTTTACTATTTAACGAATATTGCTTTTTTGTGCGCGACACGAGTTGTAACATATTTATTCAGATGTTGCAGCGTATTGTGACCCTGTAATGCTTGAATGGAGCTATAAGATGTGTCCATAAAAGAATTTATATGTATCTTTTAGATAGTTGTATCGCTGTTTTCCCTTTAATACTATATATCTGTAATGTCTTGTTGGAACAAATGTCCGATGCAAAAAGTTTTTATTTGTCATGCGTCATCTGTTAGAGGGCACAAAGATATTATTTTATTATATATGCAACTATTTATTATGCAATTATAAAAAGAAAATTTTTGTGAATCTCTTTTAAGTGATGAACTCGTCATATGAATAAAAAGCGTAAACCATTGCGTAAAATATTGTAGGATGGGTTTTAGATGTATGAATTGAGGTCGGAAAGTGAATAATAGTAAGTAGTCCGAGGCAATTTTGTGTGATGATATAAACTTTGCAGAAGCTGTGATATGGTACTGCGTTTGTGTGTATATCGCTAAATATCACCTATATAATTGTATGTATAATTATTGTACATGCAACTTAACGGATAAGTGGCCAAAAAGATTTTTCGGTCAATGTGTAATGAACCGTAGAAAACTCGTACGAGGCAACACCTCTTGGCAAAAATCGGAAGTGCTTATTATTTCATCCTGTTTCCTACTCTCTTCGGTAACTGCATTTTCGAAAAGTTGAGTTTTGTCTTGGCATAATTCAAGGCTCAAACTTGTTTCTGCCCCCGGCTTGTCGTATCTTTGTAAAGTAATTGCATGATGAAATTGAGATGAACCGATTTGCCGACGTAATACTGCCTCTGCCATTGTATAAATATTTTACCTACCGTATCCCCGGCAACATGCAGGGCATACTGCGGCAAGGGCATCGCGTCGTGGTGCCTTTCGGGCGTTCCAAATACTATACGGCCATCGTAGCCGTTTTGCACGATACCGAGCCCGAGGGCTATGAGGTAAAAGAGATAAGCACCTTGCTCGACGAGCAGCCTATTCTGTTATATCCCCAAATCAGGTTCTGGGAGTGGATTGCCGAGTATTACCTTTGCTCTGTGGGCGATGTCTATAAGGCGGCACTCCCGGCGGGGTTAAAGTTGGAGAGCGAAACCTCGTTGACAGCCAATCCCGACTACGAGGGCGATGCCGGCG
>UQMR01000057.1 GCA_900542255.1 uncultured Porphyromonadaceae bacterium | reverse complement strand
TGACATCGGCGCAATTTTCGTCACTTTGAGGTAAATTCACTTCGGCAAAAATCGGCATAATAGGCGAAGACTTTTCGTCGTTGTCACAAAACATAATATATTGTCCTTTTATGTGTTTATCTAAAAAAATTGCCATTCTGTCATGTACTGTCAGAACTTGCAAAGATACACAATTCTTCTTGTGCATTCCGATTATCATACAAGTAATATGCCAAACTTTTTGAAGTCATGAAAATTTCCGCCCATCGCCTTTTATCCCTACATTTTTGAAGAATACGGGATGCCGCTCGGCACAAAAAAACCAGCCAAGTTGTTTCCTCTGCGCCCATCACTCGCCATCTTCGGATAAAATAGGATACGGCTCGCATAGCCCGCACTTGAAAACTTTGTTTTCATTTGGCACTGCTCTTGCCTTTATGTATTTTTGCACCACATACCACGAGATACGACAGAATGTCTGCAAATATATTCCACTTCAAGCAATTCTCGATACGCCAGGAAAACTGCGCCATGAAAGTAGGCACCGACAGCGTATTGCTGGGGGCATGGGCAGCGCTCGCTCACACAGGCAACATCCTCGACATTGGCTCGGGGACCGGCATCCTTGCCATAATGGCAGCCCAACGCACCCGCCACACCGCCATAACAGGAATAGAGATAGACCCCCACGCGGCACAACAGGCGCGGGAAAACTGCGAGGCCTCTCCCTGGAAAGAGCGCATCACGATAGAACAGGCCGACTTCATAGAGTTTGCCCGCCATACCGACACTCGGTATGCCACGATACTCTCCAACCCGCCCTATTTCGACGACCTGCTGCCACCCGATGCGGCTCGCAGCACAGCCCGACACGCCGTCGCATTGCGATACGAAGATATTTTCGACCTCTCGCGCCGGCTCCTGCAAGAGAACGGCACGCTCGCCCTCATCTTTCCGGCATCGTTGTTCCGACACATCGACGAGATAGCCATGCTGGCAGGATGGAGCATCACACGGCAGCTCTTCGTAAGCACCCGGCCCGGCAAAGAGCCCAAACGGGTCCTCTGCGAGTGGCAACACGCCCTACTGCCCCGCCCGGCAGCATCGCACCTCACCATAGAATGTCAACCGGGCATATACTCACAAGAATACATCGCCCTCACACAAGACTTTTACCTCAAATTCGGCCCCCGCACATGACATTCCCGCATACAAGGAAATAAAAACATATTGCAAGCTAACATAACACTCCTAATCGAACGTTAAAAACGTTATTTTACCACCTTGTTTCGCCAAAGTTAAATACCTTTGTTTGCGATATTATTCTCAGGTATTATTTAACGTTAATAACGTTAAACCCAAACGCCTGCCGGGAATCATATTATAAACCATAGACGACAGGAGGATTTGATTTATGAAAAAAAGAAGTTTTATCATCACGTTAACCGTTTTATTAGGGGCTAGCATGTTATCTCCTTCTATGGCTCAAAGCTACTACATAGAAGATGATATATATTATACCCCGGGAGACGAAAATCCCATAATAGAGCAGAAAAAGAGAGAGAAAGAGGCAGCCACGGTAACTACAACGACCGTCACTACCACGACAACCACCACGACCGGGGCTCCTGCCGAAAGAGATGTTGACGAATACAACCGCCGGGGCTCATACTCGACCGACGACTCCTATACCGATGACAACACCGTCACAGGCACGACATTTACATACCAGAGCGACGAAGTCGCCCCGGGTGACACCGTATATATACAACCCGAAGAGGGATACTACCTCAACGACTTCAACGGCTCGCTCAATGACTACGAGTACACCATCAGAATACACCGTTTCTACGACCCCCGCTATGCCATCAACATAAGCGACCCGGCCTACACCGACATATACTTCCTCGACAGCAACGACTGGAATGTCTATATCGAGGGTAACTACGCATGGGTAACCCCCACCTGGACCAATCCTTGGTACTGGAACTATATGTGGGCTCCCTACTCCTATTCGAGCTGGGCATGGCGCTGGAATTACGGATGGACATCGTGGGGATTCTACGACCCGTGGTATTACAGCTACGGATGGGGCTATCCCTATCACGGATATTACGGTTGGGGGTATCCCTACCACGGATACTACGGATGGGGCTATCCTTACCATGGCTGGGGCTATCCTCACGGATGGCATAACGACTGGTACTATACGGCCAACGGCAGAGGTCCGCGACAATGGAGAAACAATACACCCGCGCGTCCGGGTAGCAGCAGCAACCGCTACGGAGGCACATACACAGCCGGGGCAAGAGGCAACAGCATGCCATCGCGCCGAGAAGGAGTCACCACAGGCACCTCTACAAGCAACGGCACGCGAGGCCAGCGCTACACCCCCTCAACCGGAAGAGACAACATAGACTCAAACGGCAGAAGAGGCACCACCATCATCAACAGCGGGCGCCGTGGAAGTACCAGCATCTCCAACGGCAGTACTATCGACAGCGGACGCCGCGGCGTAGCAGGGTCGAGCAGCGTAGGCACTACGACCAATCGCCGCCCGTCGACATCGATAAGCACCACCGGCCGTGGCTCTAGAAGCACTTCGTTACGCGGGGGCTCAACATCGACAGGACGCACCACCATCAATACACAGGGCACATCGGTAAGCCGACCGTCATCGACGACAGTAAGAAACTATAACACCCCTTCGCGCAGCACATCGACCCGCAACAGCTACTCGCCCTCACGGGGAAACACGTCACGAAGCTCAGTCGGTAGTTCACGAGGCTCTATGGGCAGCTCACGAAGCGGAAGCATGAGCTCGGGCGGCAGCCGCGGCAGAAGATAAAACAATCACGATATATAATCTACAAAAATGAAACGACCCATCATCATAGCATCATTATTATTTGCAGGCAGCCTCTTCTGCATGGGACAAGGGGCATTGGATGCTCTTCCCATGACGGCCAGCCAACTCAAAGGAACAGCACGCTACACTGCCATGGGAGGAGCCTTCGGCGCTTTGGGCGGCGATATAAGCACCATCAAACAAAATCCGGCAGGACTGGGCATATACCGCAGCTCTGAAATCACGGTAACCGGAAGCCTCAATTTCTACAACAACGCCACGAAAACGAGCAGCCGCACCAATACCAACTCGGGCTTCTACTTCTCGGGCGACAACTTAGGATTTGTAGGAACCATAAATTTCCGCAACAACGCACTGCGGACACTGAACTTCGGCTTCGCCTACAACAATGTCGCCAACTTCAACAACAGTTACAGTGCCGACTGGAACAACATCGGCTCCTCGCTGACACAACTCATCGCCCAACAAACGACAGCCGCCGGCGTATTGCCCAACGACATGATAGGCAACTCTACCTACAACCCATACAGCGACTCTTGGACTCCGTGGCTCTCCATCTTGGGATACAACGCATTCCTTATCAACTCGCTCGGAGGCGAAAACGCCACGCAATACGAGGGAATATTCTCCCCGTCGAACCACACATCGGGAAATGCACGCCTGCACAACATCACAAGCGGAAGCATCGATGAGTACGACATAAACGTAAGCGGCAATATCAGCGACATGTTATATTGGGGTCTCACCCTGGGACTCACCAACATAGACTACCGCATAGAGAGCTACTATGGAGAGAGCTTGCAGAACGCCCTTCTATTTGAAGAAGACAGCCAGGGCAATATCACGCAAGAGAGTGTCAATGCCGACTATGAACTGGCAAACACATTGCGTACCAACGGTTACGGCTTCGGCGTGAAATTAGGACTCATTTTCCGTCCGGTCTCTTTCCTGCGCGTAGGTTTTGCCTACCACTCGCCCACCTATTATCGCCTGACAGATACATACTGGGCCGGGACAGACTACAACGTAGGGACACACCACGGAACTACCGACAACAACTATACCGATATAGGCATATCGAGCTACGAATACCACTCGCCGTGGCGCATTATAGGCAGCGTTGCCGCCATATTAGGCAAAGTAGGGTTGTTGAGCGTCGACTATGAATATACCAACGCCAAGAGCATGGGCTACGGCGGCAGCAACCTCGACTACACCGCCACAAATGCCAACATAAACAACTACATGACCGGCATGAGCACCGTACGCGTAGGTGGCGAGGCCCGGATATTGCCTATGTTGAGCCTGCGTGCAGGATATGCCTACGAAAGCTCGCAACTCAACAGCAGCATCCTCAACCACACCCTTACACCCGAGATTGTAGAGGGGACACTCACCTCCTATTACCTGCCGCACGATGCACACAACATCAGCTGCGGTATAGGATACCGTGTCAACAACATCTCGCTCGATGTGGCATACGTACACCGCATACAAAAATATGACATATATCCTTTCACCCCGTTTGAAAACGACCCTGCACCCCTCTCGGGTGTGATGGACCTGCGAAACAACTCGGTAAAACTGACCATAGGATATAAGTTCTGACAACAATATACCAAAATGGGAATGAGAGCCCTTGCATGAGCAGCGGCTCTCATTCTCATTTTATATCCTCATATAAGGCTCAGCGTTACAGGAAACTTCACTGCCCGAACTTAGCCATCCGGCTCAGCCCGATACGGAGCTGCACTCCTTGCGCCCCATCGCCGAGCATCATCCCACACGCCAAGCAGGAAACATCATTGCCCGCAAGTTTCCGAGGCAAGAGCCACCTGTTTTGCCCGAAAAAGCGTAATTTCGTATCGGCAAAGCCATTTTTACATAGCCGCCCACCCAATAGCCAACAAAGCCCTGTGTATGAACGATAACGCCACATTCTCCATAGATACCGACAACCGCGAGTTTCAAGACGCCTATGCACTCTTGAAATACACCCGGCAGTCGGTATTTCTCACCGGAAAAGCCGGTACGGGAAAATCGACCTTCCTGCGATATATATGCAACAACATACACAAACGTCATGTCGTACTCGCCCCCACCGGCATTGCCGCCATCAATGCCGGCGGCAGCACCATACACTCTTTCTTCAAGATGCCTTTCAGGCCCATCCTTCCCGACGACCCCGATTTGAGCCTGAAAAACAGCCGCATCTATGAAATGCTCAAATACAACAAACGCCAACGCAAGTTGCTCAAAGAGGTAGAACTCATCATCATAGATGAGATATCTATGGTGCGCGCCGACATGATAGACTTCATAGACCGCGTGCTACGTGTCTTCTCGGGCAACATGCGCGACCCTTTCGGCGGCAAACAACTGCTGTTGGTAGGCGACGTATACCAGCTCGAACCCGTAGTCACAGCCGATATGCGCGATATATTGGCCCGCTTCTACCCCACCCCCTTCTTCTTCTCGGCACGAGTATTCAAGGAGATGTCGCTGGTACCCATAGAACTTCACAAGGCATACCGGCAAAGCGACCCTATGTTTGTAGCCCTGCTCGACAAGATACGTTGCAACAAAGCCGGCATAGACGAAATCGCCATACTCAATACCCGCTACCACCCCCTACAAACAACCCGCGAAGAAGAAAATTTCGCCATCACACTCACCACACGCCGCGACCATGCCGACACCATCAACGAAAGCCATTTAGAGAAAATAGAAGGCGACGCATACACCTTCGAAGGCTCCATATCGGGCGATTTCCCCGACAGCAGCCTCCCCACACCCCAGAAATTGGAGCTGAAAACAGGGGCTCAAATCATGTTTATCAAAAACGATGCCGAGCATCGCTGGGTAAACGGCTCGTTGGGCATCGTATCGGAAATCATCGACGGAGAACACATCAACGTACTCCTCGAAAACGGCGACGAATGCTTCATAGAACCGGCCACATGGGAAAACATACGCTACACATATAACGAAAAGGAGCAACGCATAGAAGAAAAAGTATTAGGCACATACCGCCAGTATCCCGTGAAATTGGCATGGGCAATCACCATACACAAAAGCCAAGGGCTCACTTTCCGACACGTTACCATCGACTTTACCGGCGGCACTTTTGCCGGAGGACAAGCCTACGTGGCACTGAGCCGCTGCACCTCGCTCGGCGGCATAACACTCACCAAACCCATCTCACTCAAAGAGATATTTGTCAACCCCGAGATAGTCAGGTTCAGCAACAACTTCAACAATCCCGCCCTCATCAAACAAGCCCTGCAACAAGCCGAGGCCGACCGGCGCTACCATGCCGCTGCCGAGGCATTCGACCACGACGACTTCGGCCTCTTTCTCGACGAATTTTTCAAGGCCATACATCTGCGTTACGACATAGAGAAACCCGCCATACGCCGTTACATACGCCGCAAGCTGGGTATTATCAAAAAACTGAAAGAAGAAAACCGCCGCCTGCTCGAATCCTCGCACCAACGCAACGATACACTGCGACAATATGCCCGGGAATATTATGAAATGGGAAACGAATGCGTAGTGAAAGCCCGCGACTACCGCGCCGCCCTCGCCAACTTCGACAAAGCCCTCACACTCGACCCCACCTTGGTAGACGCCTGGGTGCGCAAGGGTGTCACCCTCGTAGATTGCGGCGACCGCATCAAGGGGATGGAATGCTTCAACGAAGCCGTACGCCTAAGCCCCCTCAACTTCAAAGCCCTATACAACCGCGGGAAACTGCGGTTTGAATGCAAGGACTACGAGGAAGCACTCTCGGACTTTGCCAAGGCCGTAACCCAAAAGCCACTCCATGCCGCAGCTCACGAACGCTTAGGCGACACATTCATGAGACTCAACATGACCGATATGGCAACTCGCCATTGGAGTATCGCCGAAGAATTACGCGAAAGCAAGAAGAAAAAAGGGTAAAAGAACCTATTTTTGTATATTATGACCAAATAATACATACATACACGCTAAAAATACAACTCGAGTTAGCAATCTAAGGGTTAACTTTGCAGAAAATTCAAGAAGGAGATACCATGAAAACTTATACTCTTAGATTTCAGGCTACCGTATTATGCGTCATAGCCGCCTTATTCTCCAATTTCACGACCGAAGCACGGCAACTACATCTTGCCACCGATGGCAACGACAGCAATAACGGCACAGAGTCGCAACCATTTGCCACGCTGGCAAAAGTCGCAACCGTCGTCATGCCCGGCGACACCGTATGGGTACACGGAGGGACCTATGAGCCCGACGCAACCATCAACATAGAGCAAACAGGTACCAAAGATGCACGTATATGCCTCTTTGCCGCCGAGGGCGAGAGACCCGTATTCGACTTCAACCGCCTCGAAAGAGAAATCGAAGATGTTGCCAAAAACAACCGCGGCATCATGCACAAGATAGGCGCCAATTATTGGCACTATCGCGGCATAGAATTTTGCAATGCCCCCGACAACGCCCTCAAATTGGAAGGCAGTTTCTGCGTCATAGAAGAGTGCATATTCCACGACAACGGCGACACCGGCCTGCAACAGGGCTTCGGCAAAGGCGATAACGGCGAAAACACCCGCAACCCCGAGTTCAAGTACGGACGATACAACATCGTACTCAACTGCGACAGCTACAACAACTGCGACGTATGGAGCAACGGTGGCGATGCCGACGGTTTTGCCGTAAAACTCTTCCCGGGGCCGGGCAACGAATTCCACGGATGCCGCTCGTGGTACAACAGCGACGACGGCTGGGACTTCTACTACACGGTATATCCCATCGTTGTAGACAACTGCTGGACGATGAAGAACGGATACAACAAAGGCAACGGCAACGGATTCAAGATGGGCGGCAGCAACGACAAAAAATCCTCGTTCGGCGCACATATCTTCACCCGTTGTATCTCCATAGACAACATCAGCAAAGGCTTCGACCAGAACAATCACAACGAAGGCACATACCTTTTCAACTGCGTATCGGTGCGCAACGGTATAAACTACGGCTTCAACAACGCCATCCCCGAATACGGCAACTGGGTATTGCGCAACTGCATAGGCTTTGCCGGCGAGGAGCGTAACCACCAATTCAACTACAAAGACTCCCCCTCGGAACCCCGTGCCGACATACAATATTGCAGCTGGACTACGCTCGACCATTGCAGCCCGTATAGCGACCGCGACGGAAGCGACCCCTACACAGGCGAAACAGGCCTGAACAAGAGCACAACCGACCGTACAAGCCAGTTCGTGAGTCTCACGTACGAAGACGCTCTTGCCGAACGGCAAGCCGACGGCTCTCTGCCACTCAAATTCGGTCGTCTCAAAGAAGGCTCCGACTTCATCGACGCAGGCACGATTATCGACGAGTACGATGCGGCCGACATCAAAAATCCCGATTACGGCAGCATCGTTTCACTACCCTACAACGGCACAACAGCCGATATGGGAGCCTTCGAATACGGCATAGACAACAACGAATACACACTCATCTACCCCGAGAACGACGGCAGCGTTGAAGACGAAGAGCCAGACGACCCCAATGCCGATTTCAAGGACGAAGAGGGCAATATCGTCTACGGCGAGAAGATTCTGAGCAACTGGTACCCGTTCCAGGAGAGTGTCATGCCCGACTCTATCGCGTCGCTCATCACCGGCGGAACATGGAGCGTAAAGCCCGAATATGCAGGCAATGGCACTGTCGATTACACCGGATGCACGACCGGAGCTCTTGCCATATCGAAAAACGGCACTGCCGAATTTACGCTTCCGAGCCTTCATGCTTTCCAAATGCGCATATACATCACCGGCGGACGCACACTCAAAGTAGAGAGCCGGATAGCTGGTGAAACGACATGGAACGAACAAAGCTCCGAGTATAACAAAGGCGTACACACCATAGACGTAACCTCTATGGCCTTCAAGAGCAAGGAACCCGTAGAGATACGCATCACCAATATAGGCACGGGCGACATGCACATCACCGACCTCTACATCAGCGGATATGAGTACCTCAACGGTTACGACAACGTAACAGAGGTAAAAACCGCCGGGATGGACTTCTACCTCACCCGCACGGCCCTCATCTGCTACGGAGAAACAGCGGCCATAAATGTCTACGACCTGTCCGGACGCAAAGTAGCATCATCGCGACGCATGCAAGTGGTAGACATCGCCACTCTTCCCGCCGGCATCTACATCGCTACGGCATACGACAAAGCAGGAAACCGCAGCACACTCAAATTCGTGAAACAATAATATCTCAAATAATACCACTTTTATAACTATCACTTTCAGACACAAGCGCGGCTCGTGAGAGTCGCGCTTGTTGTTTACACCACAGCCATCATGCAACCCGGCCTCCTGCTGCGGAAGCATAAGAATGGCCGCAAGAACAACAAACGACTACACACCCGCAAAACCGGCATACCCCCCCGAAAAAGAATGTCCCGACAAGGAAATGACACGTTTTAACATTTTATCGAGAAAAACTTTACTGGCATAGGGTATTTTTAGTTAACTTTGGCGGACAATTAGGGCGGACGCCCCTCAATAGGAATTATTAAGGTTAATCTATTAAATCTAATACGCACATGTCTAATAAACTGACCCTGTCGGGATTGGATATCGAAAATTTCCGCACGACCATCGACGGAAAAGAGTCCCGTCTGTATATTCTGACCAACCACAACGGATGCGAGCTGACCATTTGCAACTATGGTGCCCGCATCGTTTCGCTTTTAGTACCCGACCGCAACGGAGAAATGACAGACGTTGTCACCGGGCACTCATCTATCGACGACTATCTTACGACCGAAGAGCCATATTTCGGCGTCGTATGCGGGCGCTACGCCAACCGCATAGCCCGCGGCCGTTTCGAAATCGACGGTAAAGTATACGACAAGCTCGCCATCAACAACGGGCCCAACAACCTGCACGGAGGCGTAAAAGGTTTCAACTCGAAGATATGGGAGGCCGAGCAACCCGATGCACAAACACTCATACTGCAATACACCTCACCCGACGGAGAAGAAGGCTTCCCCGGTACCATGCACGTCACGGTCACCTACCGCCTTACCGACAACAATGAGGTAGAGCTCTCATACCAGGCCACGACCGACAAGGATACGGTGGTAAACCTTACAAACCATGCCTTTTTCAACCTCTCGGGAGCCGGCACACCCACCGTACACGACCACATACTCACGATACACGCATCGACATATCTTCCTGCCGACGACACCGCCATACCCTATGGCGACCCCGTGCCGGTAGCTGGGACGCCCATGGATTTCACGACGCCCCATACGATAGGCGAGCGCATCGATGAGCCATTCGAGCAGCTCATTTTCGGCCGCGGCTACGACCACTGTTATGCCCTCGACAAGGGCAACGGCACATACGCCGAGGGAGCATACTGCCTATCGCCCCGTACCGGCATTACCATGACAGTATATACTACCGAGCCGGGCATACAGCTATATACCGCCAACTGGCTCGCAGGCAAGTCCGAGGGGAAAAAAGGGATGTTCTACCCGTCGCAATCGGCCTTCTGCTTAGAGACCCAGCACTATCCCGACTCGCCCAACCATCCGCAATACCCCACTACCCTATTGCGCAAAGGCGAAACATTTACAAGCCGCACGACATTTGCCTTCGGCATAGAGAAATAGACGAAGAATCTTTATTGTTAACCCCTTAATACATTAATATTATGGACATAGAATTTGTAAGAAGCAGATTTATCAAGCATTTCGACGGACAAACCGGCAACATATATGCCTCGCCCGGCCGTATCAACCTCATAGGTGAACACACCGACTACAACGGCGGCTACGTATTCCCCGGAGCCATAGACAAGGGAATGATGGCAGAGATACGCCCCAACGGGACAGACAAAGTAAGAGCCTACTCGATAGATATGAAAGACTACGTAGAGTTCGGTCTCAAAGAAGAAGACGCCCCTCGCACATCATGGGCACGCTACATATTCGGCGTATGCCGCGAGATGATTAAGCGCGGCGTAGAGGTAAAAGGCTTCAACACCGCCTTTGCAGGCGATGTTCCCCTCGGAGCCGGCATGTCATCATCGGCAGCATTAGAGAGCACATACGCATATGCCCTCAACGACCTGTTCGGCGATAACAAAATAGACAAATTCGAGCTGGCCAAGGTAGGACAAGCCACCGAGCACAACTATTGCGGTGTAAATTGCGGCATCATGGACCAGTTTGCCTCCGTATTCGGCAAAGCCGGCAGCCTGATTCGCTTAGACTGCCGTTCCCTCGAATACCAATACTTCCCCTTCAAACCCGAAGGATACCGCCTCGTATTGCTCGACTCGGTAGTGAAACACGAGTTGGCATCGAGCGCATACAACAAACGCCGCCAAAGCTGTGAGGCCGTAGTTGCCGCCATGCAAAAGAAACACCCGCATGTAGAATTTCTGCGCGATGCCAACATGGAAATGTTGCAAGAGGTGAAAAACGAAGTTTCTGCCGAAGATTACATGCGTGCCGAGTATGTTATCGAAGAGATACAACGCGTACTCGATGTATGCGATGCACTCGAACGCGGCGACTACGAAACCGTAGGACAAAAGATGTACGAGACACACCACGGCATGAGCAAGCTCTACGAGGTAAGCTGCGAAGAACTCGACTTCCTGAACGATATAGCCCGCGAATGCGGTGTTACCGGCTCGCGCGTTATGGGAGGCGGCTTCGGCGGTTGCACCATCAACCTGGTGAAAAACGAATTGTATGACGCATTCATAGCCCGTGCCCAAGAAGCATATCGCGAAAAATACGGCAAGCTGCCCAAGGTATATGACGTAGTTATCTCCGACGGCGCTCGCAAAATCTGCTAATCGAAACAAATACAATAATATACTACAATTATGAAACCTACACTATTTGTCTTGGCTGCCGGCATGGGCAGCCGCTACGGTGGTCTGAAACAGCTCGACGGCTTAGGACCCAACGGCGAGACCATCATGGACTATTCTATCTTCGATGCCATCCGTGGCGGATTCGGGAAAGTTGTGTTTGTAATCAGAAAAGATTTCGAGCAAGATTTCCGCGAGAAAGTTCTCAACAAATACGTCAATCATATACCGGTTGAACTCGTGTTCCAGTCGCTCGACAAACTGCCCGAAGGATTCAGTTGCCCGGCCGACCGCGTGAAACCCTGGGGAACCAATCACGCCGTACTCATGGGCAAAGAGGTCATCAAAGAACCCTTTGCCGTCATCAACGCCGACGACTTCTACGGACGCGACAGCTTTGCCGTATTAGGAAAAGCTCTCACCGAGATGGAGGGCACACAGAACCAATACTGCATGGTAGGCTACCGCGTGGGCAACACCCTCTCTGAGAGCGGCAGCGTAGCCCGCGGCATCTGTGCCATGGACGACAACCGTATGCTCACCGATGTGGTAGAGCGCACACAGATACAACGTATCGACGGCACTGTAAAATACAAAGACGAGAACGACCAATGGGTTGCCATAGACGACAATACCCCCGTGTCGATGAACATGTGGGGCTTCACTCCCGACTATTTCGACCACTCGGAAGCCTACTTCTCGGAGTTCCTCAACGAGAATATCGCCAACCTGAAAGCCGAGTTCTTCATCCCCTTGATGGTGAACAAGCTCATCAAAGAAGGCACATCGACCGTCAAAGTACTCGACACGACAGCCCGCTGGTTCGGCGTGACCTATGCTGCCGACCGCCAATCGGTTGTCGACAAGATACAACAACTCGTCGATGCCGGCGAATACCCCGGAAAACTCTTTGTATAAACCTCAAATAAAAACCCATGAAACAACAACCCAATTACACGTTTGCCTTGACGGTTGTCATCATCGTTTGTTTCCTGCTCGGCTTTGTCACGACGATGAACAACTCCATGATAGACTTCTGCAAGCAAACCTTTGGACTCACTGAGACACAAGGACAACTTGTCAATACCGCCTTCTACGGAGCATACATCCTCTCCATTCCGTTGGGCATCCTGATGAAAAAATTAGGCTACAAGACCACCCTCGTCCTGGGCCTTGCCATCATTACCTTAGGTTTTGTACTCAACTTCGGCGGCATTGCGCTGTGGGGCGAGACGGCAGCCATCTACTACATCTTCCTGTGCTGCATGTTCTGCGTAGCCATAGGTATCGTGCTGTTGCAATTGGTATCGAACCCCTACGTGATGGTATTGGGAGCCCCCGAAAAAGGAGCTTTCCGCATGACACTGAGCCAAACCTTCAACTCGCTCGCCACAACGGTAGCGCCGCTGTTCGTATCGATGCTCATCGTGTCGGGTAGCGAAGGTTACAGTGCAGCATCCATCAAGTTCCCCTTCCTCGGGCTTGGAATCTTCACCCTCATCCTTTGCCTCATCCTCGCCAAGCTGAAACTGCCGGAGATTAACGAGGCCAAAGAAGAGACAGAAGGCAAAGCCTCGGGCAACGTCACCTACAAGTCGAGTGCTTACAAATACCCCCACGTATGGCTTGCTCTTATAAGCATCATAGCATACATGGGTGTAGAGATTGGCATACCCAGCCTCTTGCCCGCCAAGATACGCTCTTTGGGTATCGAGGGCGACCCCACCTCCCTGCTATCGTTCTACTGGGGCGGTATGCTCGTAGGTCGTGCATTGGGCACCATCGTGCTCACACGCTTCAAAGCCCGCCCGCTGCTTGCCACCTGCCTCTCCATTGCAGCAGTGTGCGTAGCGCTCTCGTTTGTCCTGCCGGGTGTATATAGCATCTATGCACTCATCCTCACCGGACTGTTCCACTCTGTCATGTGGCCGCTCATCTTCAACCTCGGGTTGCAAGACCTCGGGCCCCACACCAAAGAGGCATCGGGCGTTATCAATACGGGCGTAATAGGAGCTGCCATACTGCCCCTTATCATGGGCAGTATCGTAGACAGCCCTGCACTCGGTCTTGGAGTAGCCGTAGGCACACTATTCATCTACTATGCCTACATCCTGTGGTTTACGCTTGCAGGTTCCAAGATAAGGAGTAAATAAACCCTATATCCTACACACATAAGGAGGGCTGCTTCTGACTAAAATTCAGAAGCAGCCCTCTTTATATATCGCGGCATGGGACTTTTCCCAGCTTCCTCCGTCTGTACGAGAGCCGCACATCATACCCACAGGAGAGGTTTTTCTATTTTTGAGGCGGCTCGGCTTAGCCCAACCTGAAAACTTCGGTTCCGCCACTCTCTGCTCTCGCCTTTCACTATTTTTGGATAAAATAGGAGGCGGCTCGGCTTAGCCCAAAACTTGAAAACTGCGTTTCCGCCACTCTCTGCTCTCGCCTTTCACTATTTTTGGATAAAATAGGAGGCGGC
>UQMR01000056.1 GCA_900542255.1 uncultured Porphyromonadaceae bacterium | reverse complement strand
CAACGAACCGGGCTACGACGTGGATGGCGGCACCGGCAGCGTAAAAGATTATTATCGCGACAACTCCATGGGCAAGTTTATCCCCAATTTCACCGTTGTCGGTCCTTATACCTTAGCTCACGAACAAAGCTACTATGCAGCCAATGCCGACGACGGCAGCGGCGACATCAATCCCCGTGCCATGGTCATAGAGGCATGTAACCTTGCAAAGGAGAACAATCCGCAAATCGATTTCTCGATATTCGACAATGACAAGGACGGTTACATGGACAACGTAAACATCATCTACGCCGGATATAGCGAAGCCAGCACAGGCGACGAGAACGACATGTGGCCTCACAGCTGGACTCTTGGGGAAGAGGCCATCACCATAGACGGAATCACCATCAACAACTACGGATGCTCGGCAGAGCTGGTGGGCGCATCGGGTATAAAGATGGATGGCATAGGCACGTTTACCCACGAATTCGGACATATTCTCGGTCTCAAAGACCTCTACGATACAGACGACTACCTCAACGGATACGGCCTAGACCCCGGAGCATATACCCTTTACGCCTCGGGCAGCTACAACAACGACAGCCGCACCCCTCCATACTTAATGGCCTTTGAGCGTATGCAGATGGGATGGTGTGACCCCATAGAACTGTCAGAGCCCGAAGATGTAGCCCTGCAACCCATCTACACAAACGAAGCCCGCTACATAAACGCACAACCGGGTCGCGAAGAAGGCACGGGATTTGAATGGTTTGTCCTCGAAAACCGCCAACGCGAAGGATGGGACACCTACCTGCCGGCACACGGACTTCTTATCTATCACTACGACTACACGCAAGAGATGGTAGAGGAATACTGGTCGGTAAATGGGCCTAACAACAACTCCAAACATCGCTGCCTCTACATAAAACCGGCCGATGGCATCGACGACACCAACACCCGCAACGGCGATACCTATCCGGGTCGCTCGGGCAACACCGAGTTTACCGATACGTCGACCCCTAACTCGCTCAACTGGGCTGGCGAGGCAACAAATACACCCGTCACCAACATCCGCGAGGAAGGCGGCATCATCTACTTCCAGGTAAAGGGCGGCGTATCTGCTCAAAGCATACTGAAAACCCTAACGCCGCAAAACATCCGCGACACCTCGGTAGAGGCGCAAGCTGTTGTCGTAAACAAGACACAGTCTATCCGTGAAATGGGATTCTGCTGGGCCACGCAAGAAGAGCCCACCATCGACAGCTACCGGCATACCGTAGAAATCGCCGACACCATATCATATATAATAACAGGTCTCGAAGCCGGCACCCAATACAATGTGCGGGCATATATGATACTCGAAGATAACAGCGTTATCTACGGCGCAGCTATTCCCTTCTCCACCGAGTGCCAGGTTGCCGTTGCGCCCTACATCGCCGACTTCACATCATGGACCGACGGAGAACCCGACTGCTGGAAGATTGTCGACAACAACAAAGACGGAACGACATGGATTTTCGATGAGAATGCCGACGGCATGTTATACCAGTTTGACTACTGGAACAATGCCGATGATTGGCTCATCTCTACCCGCATGCTCGTGCCCGAAAACGGCTGCCTATATTTCGTCAGAGGTGTGGTAGAAACCACCACCGTAGAAAACTTAGACATATATGTCTCTACTCATTCGCGCGAAATAGAAGACTTCCATCTGGTGAAACGCTACTCTTTTGCCGACAATTTCGGCGTACAGGTTCCCGAGGAGATAGACCTGAAAGAGTACGAGGGGCAAGAGATTTACATCGCCTTCGTTTGCCACTCAGAGAAGTTGCAAGGCAGCCTGTGGTTGTGGCAAATATACCTTGCCAGCAAACTCGATACCCCGCGCATTACAAAATTCGAGTCAACCGATAACGGTTTGTACCTGGAATGGACTCCGATAGAAAATGCCGTACGATATTATCTGGAATTTTCGGAGGTAACCGACGAAGTATATACCAACGCCGTATTTGTACCCGTAAGCGACTTGTATGTAACAGACGGAAATGCCGATATAAGCACAGGTACCATCTTCTTCTCTGAAAACGGTGTCGTGGAAACCCGCGATTACCCCGATGGCATCATCGACTGTATGTTTATCGTTACCACATCGGGCCCAACCGGCACGAGCCTCCTTACCATCGAAGGTACTCTCGATGGAACAACATGGGAACAGATAGGCCCCAGCATACGCAAATCGGCATACGACAACGAGGGCTCAGAACATCTGCTCTCATCGTACCTCCAAAACAAGCTATACCGTAAGTTGCGCATCACCTGCCAACACGGAGGCCGAAACCTGAAAATAAAATATTTCACCCTGCAATACAACGACGGATATGTATGCAACATGTTGAGTGAGGGATATGTCGAGAACTCTTTTGTCAACATTATAGAGACTACTCCCGATGAGTTCCTGTCGGGTAAGAAATATGCTGCTACGGTATATTCCGGCGACGGTGTTCTCTTCTACGATGCTTCTGAGACAGCATATTTCAGTGCTCCCGACAATGTATCGCTCCACGCTGTCGACAAAGCCTTTGCCGTCGTAGAAAACGGCAACGTATGCATCAGAAACCTCGCACAACATACCCGCGTGCTATGCTCTACCGCCGACGGTGTATTGCTTTATAACAACATTGTCGATGGAAACGAATGCTCTTTCGGTGTAGGGGGATACCAAGGCGTTCTCATCATCCGCCTCATACACAACGAAGAGGGCCGCATAATAAAACTTGTTGTTAACCCATAAACTCTCAAACAATGAAACATACCCAATATATATTGCCCGCATTAGTGTTAGGAGGACTATTATATGTATATGCCGGCAACGCCGACGAAAGAATAAAACCGTCACACCTTACCCCGCCTCCTGCCGAACAAAATGCACTACCTCCTGCACCGCTGCGATTGTCGGGTGCAGAAGACGGCATACCCTATGGCCTGTCACTGACAGGAATAGACAACAAAGAGGTATCGCTGCGATGGAACAACCCCGAACCGACCAACGGATACTTCGAAGACTTTGAAGGCCACCCTGACTTTGTCATCAACTCTCCGGGCAGCATCGGATGGGATTACCTGGACATGGACAACGAATATACCTACACATGGGCAGCTACGATTTTCCCCAACCAAGGGCAAAAGATGGCATACCTCGTCATGAATCCCTCCAAAACATCGCCCTCGGTAGCCGATTATCCCGATATACAACCCTTCTCGGGCGAGAAATTCCTGGTGTCTTTTGCCTCCGTAGGGGGAGTGAACAATGATTTTATCATCTCACCGGAACTCAGCTTCACGGAAGATTTCCAAATCAGTTTCCGAGCCAAAAGCTACAATGACACTTACGGACTCGAACGTATTCGCGTAGGATATTCGACAAGTGGGAAATTAGCATCTGATTTTACGTTCGTCTCGCAAAACGACTACGAAGAAGTTCCTACCGAATGGACTCTTTACGAATATCAAATACCCAGTGAAGCCAAATATGTGACCATAAACTGTGTTTCACAAGACGCATTCATGCTAATGATTGACGACATCTTCATCGGTACCAACAAAGTACGCCCCAGAAGTCAGTCGGAACAATATATTACAGGCTTCAACCTCTATCGAGACAACGTGAAAGTCAATACCGAAGTCCTTAAAGAGGTATTTTATACCGATATCGTGCCCGATTACGGCGACTACGTTTATACTGTAACGGCAGTCTATGCCGACGGCAGCGAAACAGGGCACTCCGAACCGCTTGCAGTCAACGTTCCCGACATCCGCCTGCTTCCTTTTGAAGACAGTTTCGATAATTGGATAATAGACCCCGATAATTGGGAAACGCCTGCCGACGAAGATGGGAACAGCACACATTGGAGCTGCGACTACTATACCTACGGTTTGGTAAATCCCTGTGCCACATACAGATATTCAAGCATCATCAATTACTCGCAATCGCTCATCTCTCGGGAATTACGCACATTAGACACGGAAAAGGTTTATTTGCGTTTCAAACTGCGCCATGTCAACTACAACAATGTCGAAGGAGACACCCTCTCGGTAGAAGTAACCTGCGACGACGGCGCAACATGGCTCAACATTGCCTCCTTTGACAATGCCGAAGGCTCTTATGAGCCTCGCATCGAGCAGTTCAGCCTAAGCAACGTGTTAAGCAACGAAATATTCCGCATACGATTCAGAGCTCACGGTGCAAACGCTTCTTACATAGATTATTGGTATGTCGACGATATAAAGGTATGGGAACCTGAATGGACAACAGCTCAACTGACCGTACAATCACAAGGTATGCCGGTAGCCGATTGCCCCGTAACGCTGGTTGCCGACCACGGTGCCGAGCTCTTCGTAACAACCGATGTGAACGGACAGGTCAACTTCCCGCAGATTGAAAAAGGAAGTTATACAATAACGATAGAGAAAGAGGGTTGCAATCCCTTCTCCGGCAAATGGGAGATAACCGACGACGCAACCAACACTTTCACCGCCAATATTACACAACCCTTACTAACCGTTGGTGCCACCTCGATACACGCCGACATGCTGGCCGAAGAGAAAACCTCACATAAACTGACATTGAAAAACGAAGGAGACGGACCGCTATATTATACAATAGAAGCATCCTATCCGGCCAACTCGGGCGACATTACCAACCGCTGGGATATACAAAAAACGTTCGATGCCTCAGGCGACTTGCAAACATCGATAGCTTTCGATGGCGAATTTTATTACACTGCATCGTGGTACTACTTTGGCACATATTTCAAATATGACGCCGAGGGCAACTTCATCGAAGAGTTCACCATTCCCGGCATGTACTATGCATTGTACGATTTAACTTTTGACGGCACCTATTTCTATGGTAGCGACAACACGAACTCCCTGTATCAATTAGACTTCAAGAATAAACGGATTGTCAAGAAGATAACCATCGCCTCGGAGCCCGATTTGAAGATAACCCACTGCGCCTACGACACCCGCAACGACCAATTCTGGGTAGGCGGATTCTACACACTGGGACGTATCGACCGCGATGGCAACGTCACCGTAGCATTCCATGACATATCTACCGAAGTAGATGTTGCCGTTTACGGCTCGGCCTTCGACAACATAACACCGGGAGGTCCGTATCTATGGTTCGGAAACGAAATGGTTTCGGGAACAAACACCATCGATAAAGTTACTATCTCGCAATACAATATCAACACCCGCAAAGTCACGACAGTAGAGCATAATGTAAGCGACATTCCCGGATACCAAATAGGCGTCGTTGGCGGACCGAACTATATTTGCGGTATAGAGACCTCGACCAATATCGTAGATGGCACCCTTTCATTAATAGGAATTTTACAACAATCACCGTCGCGCATCTTCGTATATAAGTTGTGCGATGTAGAGTCGTGGTTCTCCTTCGAACCCAAAACGAACCTACTGGAAAGCGGCGAGGAGAATACTATCACCGTAAACCTCGATGCCTGCAACGGCGTTGTAGGTAATACCTATGAGTCGTCTTTGAGTATATCTGCTCTGCCGGGAACAGAAAAGCAAATCGTTCCCATCAGTTATACCATAACAGGCGCGTCGGAAACTCCGCGGCCCATCAACGTAACGGCCCAAACTGAGGGTGATGCAACTGTCGTGATTTCGTGGGAAAACGGAAGCAGCGACAAAACTCCCGTCGGATACAATGTCTACCGCAACGGAACAAAAATCACGGAAACACCGGTTACCACCATACCCTACCGTGACGAGAATGTTATACATGGCGACTACACCTACACCGTAACCGCCCTATATGAAGAGGAAAAAGAGTCGGTACAGTCGGACGCTGCACAAGCCGTGGTGAAAATAGGAGCACCCTATTTCGCTCCTACCGGACTGACGAACACTGTCACCGGCAACAAAGATGTAACGCTCTCGTGGCAATCGCCCACCGAGAAACAACAGACCCCCGCAACCATACGCTGGGATAATGGCACCAACAGCGATGCCATAGGACTGAGCGACGGCGGATACTTCTGGGCCGGCACGGCATGGGAATACGACGACCTGGTAGAATACCGCGGTATGGTATTGGATACGGTAGAGCTGTTCATACAGGAACAATATACCTCCTTGTCTCTGCAAATCTACAAAGACGACCAGCGGGTCGTATCGCAAACCATCCGCTCCGAAGTCCAATACGGCGAGTTTAACGCCTTTGCCGTAAATAATCCTGTGATTATAGAACCGGGATACGACTACAAGGTTGTCTTCCTCGTATCTCATGAGGCAGGCATGCGTCCCATAGGTATCGATAATACGACTGCCATCAGCGGAAAAGGCAACCTCTTCTCGTCCGATGGCAAAGAGTGGTTCCCGGCAACCTACTTAGGACTGGAGAACAACAACTTCAATATCGCTATCCATTTGTCACCCTCGTCGTCGGCAACAGAAGAGGCTCCCTCGGGATATAACATCTATCGCGACGGCACCCGTGTCAACGATACCCCCGTGACAGGATTTGCTTATCAGGAAGAGCTGTCGACACCGGGCACATACCAATATCAGGTATCTTCGGTCTACGGCAACGGCGGCGAGTCGTCCCTCTCCGATGCCACACAGGTAGAAATTATCGAACTGGGTACACCGTGTGCCCCCACTGCCCTGAATGCCGACGTAGAGTATAACCGCACCATCAGACTGCGGTGGGACTTCCCGCTGGAGCAAGGCAGTTCATTCCCCGTCGACACGGAAACCACCCATGTCACCTGCCGCGAGGGATATCCCGAATTTGTAAGCATGTTCCGCGGCTATATCCCGGGAGAGATGGGCGTAGCCTCTGACGGTGAATACATCTACACCTCCATGCACAGCTCGAACGGAACAATCAATAAGTATACCCTCGATGGAGAGTTTATAGAGAGCTTTACCGTGAGCAGCACCATGGTAGGAATACGCAACCTCACGTATGACGGCACGCACTTCTACGCCGCCGACTCGGAGTCGAGCAGTATCTACCAACTCGACATGGAAAACAAAACCGTCACAGATACCATCTCTATCTCTGAGATAGCCTTCCACGTGACCTATATACCCGACCTCGACAACGGCCGCGGCGGATTTGAAGTAGGCGACTGGGAGACAAGTATCTATGTAACCAAGCGAGGAGCCAAGTTGGGCAACGGACCCTCTTATCTGGGAGCTGCCGGTACGGCCTACTACAACGGTATATTATATGCTTTCGAGCAAGGGCACGACAGCCGTTATACCTTGTGCTGCTACGACTTTGCCACCGGTGAAGCCATCGCCAGCATAGACTTGGGCGACTATGTAGAGATAAATCCCGAGACCAACGCCTCGGCCGGTGGTATGTCGGTCATAACCACCCGCGAAGGTCTTACCCTCCTTGCTCTCACCCTGCAAGAGCCCTCCAACAGCCGCTTCATATTCTTCGACTTGGGAAGCATACAGGGCATCGAAGGGTACAACGTATACCGCAACGGCGAGAAACGCAATGACACGCCGCTGAAATACCGCTCTTTCACCGAAGAAGAGACCGAACCCGGAGAGTATAACTACGAAATTGAGACCGTATATATCGACGGCACAACCTCGGGCAAATCGCCTGTCGCAACAGCCGAGATATACGATGCCGACGTTTGCGATGCTCCCATCGACGTGAAAGGCAGACAGACAACGTATGGCTACGATGTGATTATCTCGTATGTCGATGCCACTGCAATGCTTACCGACACGTATGAAAGCGCCGAAGAGGGTACGGCCGGAGAGCCTTTTGCCCGGAATGAATGGACAAATACCGATGAGGCATGGAGTGTGACAGATGCCGATGCCTACGAAGGGGCACACTCGCTCCTGTCTGATGCAGGAAAGAGCGGCTACCTCATCATGCCGGCAGGCGAGTACGACGAAAACTTCGTATTCTCATTCATCGCCCGCAACAGCGATGACCACAAAGGGAACGGAAGCATCAGAGTACTCACCTCAACGGGAAGCATGCTCACATCAGACTTTATCCCCTTGCAATACGTAACAACGACCGAAGCCTGGGAGAGATACTCTTTCACACTGCCGGCCGGTACAAAATATATAGCATTGAGTACCGATAAAGGCATGACGGCCCAGTATGTAGACGCTATCTCGATAAACAGCCAGGATGAGGGGCAAATCTACGGCTATGACATTTTCAGAGATGGCGTGCAGCTGAACGAAAGCCCCGTTACGACAATAAGCTATACCGACCATAATCTGCTGCCGGGAACATACTCTTACCAAGTACGCGCATACTACAAGAACTCTTGCATCAGCGACCTGACCGAGAGCATCACCATGGACGTAGATTACAGCAACAACTGCCAGCGCCCGGGACAACTCTCGGTAGAAAGAACCGATGAGGGTCGCCAACTCACATGGAGCGCACCGGCACTGGGCGATGCCATCAGCCTGAAATGGCACAGCGGCAATGCCTACGATGCAGCCGGATTGCCCAGCGGCGGTTGCTACTTTGCCGGTGTAGAATGGAGTGCCGCCGAGCTGTCGCAATACTCTTCGCTATCACTCTCTGAGGTCGAGTTCTACATCAACCAAATACCCGATGCTCTGTTTGTATTGGTTTACAAAGGCAGCGACCTGATTGCTCAGCAATACGTATCCGAGTTGCAACAATACAGCTTCAACACCGTAATCCTTGACAACCCCATACGGATAAATGACAACAAGAGCCTGAGAGTTGTCCTCTACATAGAGCATAACGAGATATCGGTACCGCTCGGGTATGACGAGGGTCCTGCCGTTACCGGCAAGGGCGACTTGTACTCCTCCGACGGTGTTACCTGGTCTACTCTTACCTCCAACAGTATAGACGGTAACTGGAACATCACCCTCGGATTGCGTGCATACGCCGAGGAGAGCACGCCAAGCGCCGCCCAACCGAGCCAAAAGGCAGCCTTGACCTTCGAGCCTCGTATCAGCGTGAATGCACAAGGCAATACCGCTCTGCGCAGCGTGCCTCTTGCACAACCGGCAAGCTCTACCCGCAATGTTTTCGACGGATACAATGTATATTGCAACAGCGAGCTACTCAACGAAAGCCCGTTGCAGACGACTCAATACCTCGACAAGGAAAATCACTTCGGCAACTACTATGAGTACCAGGTAACCGCCATCTACTCGGGTTGCGGAGAAGTGGGCTCTAACGTTGTCAGAATTGAGGCTTCGGGCATCGATGCCAACCTTGCCGATGCTGTACGCTTCTATTGCAAAGATGGTTCTATCATTGCCGAGGGCCTCAAACAAGGGACTCCGGTGGTACTCTTCGATGCAAGCGGCAAAATCGTACACTCGGGTATGACCTATGAGGATGCTCCTTATATCATAGACGCATCGGGTATGCCCGAGGGCATCTACCTGATATACGCCGGCCGTCACAGCGAAAAGATACTTGTAAAACGATAACCATAAACTCTCTACACAGAGGGCGCGCCTGATTCTCAGACAGGCGCGCCCTCTACTTTTATATATACCCGACCGTTGCCCGCCCGCACACTGCGGGGAAACAGAGAAGGGCCCTTCTCAATCGGGATGTCCCGTGCGGCCACTCATATATTCATATACCAACGACGACACGGCGGCTATGATGGCAGCGTTTACGGCATCCGTCTCATACGAATCGGTTACAAATACGGCTATATAATATCGACGGCCGTCGGGAAGGAGGACAAAACCCGCATCATTATCGGCAATCTTCATACCATTGGCCAGACGGTCTGACGAACCTGTTTTATGCCCGACTGCCGCATCGGCAGGCAAACCGGCCGGCAACTTGTCCAACCCGGTTGCTGTCTGCAATAAGATTTGCTCCAACTCCCGGCGGTGCGGCAAGGGAAGCACGTCGGTTGACAAACATCGGTAAAACAGTTTTGCCACATCGCGGGGCGTCGCCTTGTTCAGGTACTGCATCTCGGGGGATATGTGCATATCGGCTTCGTCGGCACATATCTTTATATCATGAAACCCAAGGCTTGCCATATACTCCTGTACCGTCTCTGTACCGCCTGCCCATTTTATCAGAATATCGCACGCATTATTATCACTCAACGACAGGCTATATGACAATAATTGATGCAGGGTAAGCGAAATACCACCCTCGGGATAGCGCTCGCGCAAGGGGCTGTACGTTCCCGATGGCAGTTGAGCCTTCGATACATATATGCAGCTATCCCGAGAGATATTTTCGCGATTCATCTTATCCAGTACAGCAAGAGCGCACGGAAACTTGAAAACACTCAACATGGGGAACGCCACGCTATCGTTGACCCCGGCCACCACGTTGCCGCCATCATCGAGCACCGACACGCCTAAGACCGCCCTTTTCCCTGCGGCAAGGGCAGCTATCTCCTTTGACAGGCCCTTATACTCCCCGCCCCTGCTTTCTTGCGACACGACACCGGTTACACCGACAAGAAACGCCATACCTAATGTCAGCCATATCTTCTTTACCGTCATACTTATCCCTAAAAAAGTTCCCACTCCCCAAACGGGAAGCGGGAATACTATACATACTATAAAACAAATTCTCTCTTATAATACTTTGTGGCACTCCATACCGAAGGCTTCGGCTACTCCGGGGAAGGTCACTTTGCCGTCAACCACATTCAGGCCGGCAGCCAAACCGGCATCGGCGCGGCAAGCCTTCTCCCAGCCCATGTCGGCCAGCTTGATGGCATACGGAAGCGTAGCATTGGTGAGAGCCAACGTTGAAGTGTAGGGTACAGCTCCCGGGATGTTGGCAACACAATAATGCACAACACCATCTACCGTATATATAGGCTCGGCATGGGTGGTAGGATGCGAAGTCTCGAAGCAGCCGCCTTGGTCGATGGCGACATCTACCATGACCGTTCCGGGACGCATCAGTACCAACATGTCGCGCGATATGAGGTGCGGAGCCTTGGCGCCGGGTATCAATACGGCACCTATCACGAGGTCGGTCGTGGGCAACTCCTGCTCTATATTATGTGTCGACGAGAAAAGGGTCTTCACATTACGCGGCATAACCTCGCTCAGATAACGCAGGCGAGGCAACGAAATATCGCACAATGTAACATCGGCACCCATTCCGGCAGCCATGAGAGCGGCATTCATACCTACCACGCCGCCACCTAAAACCAGCACCTTGGCAGGTTTCACACCGGGTACACCACCCATCAACACACCCCGTCCTCCTTGGGGTTTCTCCATAAAACGGGCGCCTTCCTGTATCGACATGCGACCGGCTACCTCGCTCATGGGCACCAACAAGGGGAGTGCGCCGTGGCGGTCTACCACTGTCTCGTATGCCAAACACGTTGCTCCGCTTGCCAACATGGCATCGGTAAGCTCTCTGTCACATGCGAAGTGGAAATAGGTAAACAACAGTTGCCCCTTACGCACCAGTTTATACTCGGGTTTGATAGGCTCTTTCACCTTGATAATCATCTCGGCAATAGCGTACACGTCTTCTATCGTGGGCAATATCTTGGCACCGGCGCTCACATAATCGTCATCGGGAAAACCGCTGTTTTCTCCTGCGGTATGTTGTACATATACCGTATGACCATGCTTTACCAACTCACGAGCGCCTGCCGGGGTGAGAGATACCCTGTTTTCGTTGTTCTTAATCTCTTTTGGAACACCAATAATCATAGTAATAGTGGTTTAAGGTTTAACACGCTCAAAGATAAAAATAAAATCGGAAAAACATCGTCTTGCAGAAAATTCTTTTCTATTACAATATGATTATCACCTTGCGCAGATGCCATAGAATAAAGATACCGCGGTTATTATAAAGAAAAGGCTGTGACAGGATTTCCCAATCCGCCACAGCCTTCTATATGCCACGTCATAATACTATTGTTCCCAAATAGTCACTGAAAAAGATTTAATCATCAAAATAGTTCTCTTCGTCGGGTGTCTCAGTATCTCTCAAACAGGCAAAAAATTTCATCCTACATGAATTCTCCCGAGCAAAAACTGCTTTCGTTCCCTTGGGCGAATAAGAAAAACTTACCGAATTATTGATAGACAGATTTTGTGCGACTCGCGTCACATCCTGGTTGGTACCTATGTAGGTAAATACCCAGTGCTTCTCGCGCAGGCGTTCTACAAGCCCGCGTATCTGCAATCGGTTAAACTCGCGCGAGGCATTCTCCTCGCCATCCGTGATAATTGTCACCAGTACCACATCGCCCTCTCCCACTTTCTGCTCCAATGCGAGGAGCGACATTCCCATCGCATCATATAACGGAGTGTTGCAATTGGGACGGAAATCGTTTTCTCCCAACTCTGCTACCTCTGCCACCGGCACACAATCGTAAACGGTAGAGATTTTCTCTCCGTTAAAGGTTACCAACGACACGAAATGGCGTTGGCACGAGAACTTCTCCTGTGCAGCCTTTATCGTCTGTACGGTTTCATTAAAGCCACTGACTGCCTCCCTCTTTATAACTCCCATAGAGCCGCTTTCGTCTAACACAATCAGGTTAAAGACGCGTTGCTCTGCCTGGGGTGTTGCTTCCTCTTTTCTTTGAGTCTCCATATCTCTTCTCTTACTTTTTTAAGGTTTACATTAATAAGTAAGAGAAGTTGCCGAAACGTTACAAGAATTCTTGCCACTTTTTCAATCGGGCTCTGAAAGGTATCGGCCTAAAAGCGACAAAAACTCGTCGGACGATACCCTCGGCTCTATGGCAAAGCTCATCATCACCGACGAATCATCGTAATCGACGTCGTCAGAATCGGTTACGGTCTCGCCTTCGTTTATAAAATCCATCATCTTTTTATGGATACGGGAGAAGAGCGAACCCTTGGTGTACGAGGCCATGGCGCGTTGCCGCCTCGGCACATAGGCTCTATCCTCCTCAGAGGGATATCCGGGACAAGACCCCGAAGGTATCGCTATCATCGGTTCGGGCAACGGCAGCTCCTCGGCGGCCCGCTCGCGCATCATCCTTATCACCTCGAAGCAATGAGAGAAATCGGCTTTCAACAGAGCATGCACACGCTCTATTTCATCGGCTTCGCACTGCAAATATACATACCTGTATAACAAAGCATTATCTACTTTCATAAAGCTACACATTACTCTCGTTCAACAATCTCCTTATCTTGGTTTTCAGCCGATGGCGCATCACTCGCAGGTTCCCGGGCGTACACCCCAACCTCGCAGCCAACTCGCCCGCCTCATAATTGCGCCCGCTCTTCATCGCATACAAATCCGAGAAGAAGATATAGCGCTCGGGAGCCGAAAAGGAGCGGTTTACCAATTCGAGCAGACGTATGGCCACATCGAGCTCACTCAACGAGAAGAGCCCCTCCTCATCGGCATCGCCACGCTCCATGCCGGCCATGCGCGACAACTCCTCGGCACGCTTCTCTTTCTTATAACAGCCAGCAAGGAAGTATCTGAAACAACGCCACATCCAGCCATCGAGCTTGGCAACATCGCGTATCAACATCAACGAGGCATACGGCATGGGATTGTCACCGTGCTCGCCGTCGCGAAGATAAAAGAAGAAATCCATCAACATGTCATAACGGGCATCTTCGTCGGCGATGCCGTAACGGGCCATCTCGTCGCACAGCTTGCCATTCAGTCGCCTAAAAATAAGATAATACATCGCTCCATCGTCGGCTGCATGACACAGACGCTCTACCAACGCCGCATTATCCATCTCTTCATATCTTGTCATTTCCGACATATTCAATAGCTGTTTTATTATAAACAAAGATACAAAAATCTGTCATATTCCACATATCCGTCATCATATATCGCACATAAAAAGCAAGATACAAACTCACAAACCAAAAACCGCCCCCCACAAGAAACACTGCCCGTTACCCTGTGCGGCGGTATAGTATCGGCAAGACCGGGCCATAATACCATATCATATTATCCTCTTGCCGAAGCAGAGAAACATCCTGTTTTTATTTGTCATTCTCTGCCACTTACACTACCTTTGCCTGTACCAATTGTTATAGTTATAAAAGTTACTTATCATGTATCCTCTTAAATTCAATGACATCTTCAAGTCCGTTATATGGGGCGGCGACAAAATAGGCCGCTTCAAAGGCATCACGCTTACACAAGAATCGGTGGGCGAGAGCTGGGAAATCTCAGATGTAAAAGGAAACGTCTCTGTGGTGAAAAACGGTGCCGATGCCGGCATGTCGCTCGACGACCTCATCCGCCGCGACGGCACACAACTCCTTGGCAAACACGTAGCAGAACGCTTCGGCTCGACATTCCCGCTGCTCATCAAGTTTATCGATGCCCGCGACAACCTCTCTATACAAGTACACCCCAATGACCTATTGGCGCAAG